>JACCWN010000016.1 GCA_013697625.1 Legionella sp. | reverse complement strand
TTTGTTTTGGAATATCAAATAATCACTATAAAGATCAAGCATATCCATTTAATTCCCTCCCTAAAATTAAGGACGGAATTCTAATGCTTTTTATTCAAACTGCAAGGGGCTGTGCGTAACATGAGTTCATCAGAACGATTAATAGTCAATTGATGTGTTAAATCACCAGCGGCTATTTTGGCACTGTGCTTACTATAGGCACGGATTGGAACTACTATTTTTCTTGCTGTTATCCAAGATACGAGCAGAGAGAGTAAAATGATGAAGAGCAACATATAATATATCGCATTTTGAAGGTCATCTATCTCATCACGAATAAATTGGGCTTGTTGTTTCATCTCTGAACCCAGTAAATTAAACATACCCTGCTCTTCTCCTTCTGAATTTTTGCTGGTATCAAGAAGGGAATTCATTTGATTGATTAAGGGTAAATTTTTAATGAGCTCTTGTTTGATGTCTGCAGGTATGTTTAAAGGTTGCATAGATATAATTTTAATTTGAGAGGCTTGAACAGGGTCAAGTTTTTGCTGCAAGGCCTTCCAGCTGGGTGAGATGTTTTTATTCTCCCATTTTGGTTCGAACTTATTGATTTGCTCTTTCGTTTTTTTGATTTGCTCCCACAGTTGCATCAGTTCATTCTTTGAGGCCTCGTTACCTGTGAGCAACCAGTTGTAGGTTAAAAGTTGAGATTTAAACAATTGAGAATTTAAATTAGCAGTAATGGTTCTTGTAGGTACAAGAACATGGGACATATTTTCTGTATTTTTATCGATTACATTGATATTATGTAAAAACAAAATAGTGCCTATGATAATAGGAATCGTTAATAAAGAAAATCCCAAAAACAGGCGCCCAAGCAACCCGATGGGGCCAAAAGTACTTTTGGAAGTCATAGTGAATCTCCGTATTCGTTTATTAATACATCTAACAATAGCATTTCTATATTGAGAATTGGCGTAATCCCTTGATGCAAACCCATTATATACCTTGCTTTAATGGCATTTTTTGTAGCCAAGGGTGACTCTAAGGCATTGGGGTCAAATTGTTTAATACCATCAATATTGTCAACTAGGATAGCTGCAGCTATTTTCTGAGTCTGTACAACAACTAATTTGTTTTGAGGGTTATTATCAAAGGCTTTTATCTTGAAAAATGATCTTAAATTCAATATGGTTAACAATAATCCATTTCTATTAAAAATTCCAGCAATATAGTCTGGCGTATTGGGTACTCTGGTGGGATTTATTTGAAAAAGAACTTCTTCTATATATTCAAAAGGAATGCCATAGGATTCTTTTTCTCCTAATTTCACCCGCAAATACTGCTCCTCTTGTAATGTATCTGAGGTAACCATAGAAAGACGCGCAAACTTCTGGGCACGTTCATTCAAGACCAATTTGGCAGCTTGCGTTTTTGGCATCAAATCGAATAAAGGGCTATCCTTATCAGTTGGATTCATTTCTCATTCCTTTACTATTGGTATAGAGATCAATTTCAGCACAAAGGATGTCTGCAAAATGGCCATAGCTTAAACCTTGACCATTTGGAACTGCTTGGGAAGGATCATTTGAATTAACAATTACTAAAGCATTTTGCAGACATTTTAAGCCCTCTGTTTTCCTTTTAGCTTTTAATAATAGTAGCCCTAATTGAAAATGACCTTCTACAAATTTTCTATCTAAAAATAAGCTTTTTCTCAAGGCAGTTTCTGCCTCTTGTAGCCGGTTAAGTTCTATAAGTGTTAAGCCTAAGGTGAAATAACAGTCTTTATTTGTTGGCTGATCCTTGATGCATTGTAAGCAATATTGTAATGCTTTATCCAATTGACCTGTGTTAGCGCATTCATTTGCTAATTCTAGCAAAGTGGGTTCTTTTGTAGGTATAAGAGGCGCTGTATAATTAGAATCAGGGGGTGAGTTTTTATTTGTAATCTTAACTTCTTTTGGGTACACAATCGGGGTTTGTTGGGTTTCGACCGGACCTTGTGGTTTTTGAGGAGATAAAATCATACCCATTTTATATTGGTGAAACAAACCCAGACCCTCGATACACAGAGGATCAGAAGATCCCAACAGAAGATACCCGTCGTCAGATAAACATTTAGAAAATTTTGCCATCAACTGTTTGATGGATTGAGAATCAAAATAAATCAAAACATTGCGACAAAGTATCAAATCCTGTGAACTTGTATTATTAAGGAGAGAGGGATAAGTATTGTCTTGTAAATTTAAATATTTAAAATAGACACTGTCTCTAATTTTGTCAGCTATTTGGTATTGATTGTCTTTTAGGGTGAAATAATTTTCCAGTGTTTCCTTAGGAATACTACGCATAGACCATTTACTATATTGGCCTAGAGTCGCTTTTTGTAGTGCCTTGGTGTTGATATCGGTTCCAAGTAAGTGCAATGTCCATCGGTGAATGTCTGGCAGCAAAGCATTAAGCATGATAGCCAGAGTATAAATCTCCTCACCACTGGCACACCCTGCACTCCAAATCCGTAGAGAAAGCTTATGTGATTTGCGTTTTTTTTGTATCAGCTCAGGTATTAGTGTCTCTTGTAACAGTTTCATCTGTTTTTTGTCGCGAAAGAAATAAGTTTCTCCCACTGTAACCCCGGCAATTAAATGCTCCAAATAAGGAGAATTGTCACGGCAGGTGCTAAGTCCATGTAAATATTCATCGGGGCTACAGTTAAATTTTTCACAAGCTTGCAGCAGGAGTTTGTGCAATTCAATGGTTTGCGGTCGAATTTTCAGACCTAATCGTTTTAAGATAAGTTGAATGAATTCTGCCTCACTTTTTTGAATGCTAAGATAATACTCAGCTTGTGATTTATTATCATTTGATGCCATTAAAGTTATCCATTTTCTTGTAAATCTAGATTACTTAATAGAGATTCGGTATTGATTAATAAAGTCAGTTTTGAATCAATAATCACCGAGCCGAGCAAGTCTTCCTTTGCTTCATGTTTATGTCGTCTTTGTAAGGCATGGGATTGTATGTTGGTAATTTCAAAAATTTTATCTACCAACAATCCCGCTATAATATTATTAAATGTGCATAATAAAATGGGTGTATTTAAAGAATAGGGTTCATTACGAACCAATTTTAAACGGGCACCTAAATCAATAATTGGTATACTTTGGCCTAACCAATTCATCAAGCCTACTACATAATAAGGACCATGAGGTAGTCTTTCGAGCCTAGGTAGAGGGATGTTTTTTATAATATATTTTAATGGAATGCAAATGGCTACTTCATTGATAATACAGGATAAAACATCGATAGTATTTAAAGGAGATAAAGACATTGTTAATGTAGTTTCATCCTGATTTTCTTGGGTTATTAAATTAAAATATTGGTAGTTATTGCGACCGGTATTTTTTGCATAATACATAGCAATATCAGCATTTTTAGTTAAACTGGCCTGATCCCTGCCATCTCGAGGATACATCACAATTCCAATGCTTGAGGTACAGTGCGCCTCATGATTGTCAAATTTGTATGGGGGCGATAAAACATCAATGATTTTTTGAGATACGTGGCCTGCCAAGGTTTCTTCAACAGGACTGAGGATGATTGCAAATTCGTCTCCACCCATTCTTGCTAAAAAATCATTGGTTCGCAAACAAGACTGTAGCCGCTGTGTAACTTGGATTAATACTTTATCTCCAGCTGGGTGGCCATAGGTATCATTAATTGCTTTGAATTTATCTAAATCTAGGAATAGAAGTGCAAAAACGCCGTTCTGCCGCAAAGCTTCTGCAATCTTTTCTTGAATTGTTTTATTAAATTGCAATCGATTGTATGTGCCGGTTAATGCATCAACAGATGAAAGATGTGCTAATTTTTTTGTGGCTTCATATAACTCTTGGCGCATAGAGGAGATGCGCTGCATTGCTTTTATTTTTGCCGCCAAGCTAATTTCGCTGAAGGGCTTGGTAAGATAATCATCTCCTCCTGCATCAATCCCTTGGGCGATACTGTCATCATCTGCTGAGCCACTTAGAAAGATGATTGGAATCCAATCCTCAGTATGCAAAGATCGCATTTTTTTTGCGCATTCAAATCCATTCATACCCTCCATAACCACATCAAGGATTACCAAGTCAGGCGGATATTTTTCAAACAAATCAATGGCTTCTTGTCCTGAACTCGCAGCAAGGACCTCATGGCCTAACTGTTGAAGCGAGGAGGTGATGAGTTGTATATTTGTTATAGAATCATCTGCAACGAGTATTTTCATTGTGCCTACCCAAAGAGTATCTTTACAATTAGCAGCCTATTTAAAGTGTAGTGTAGAAGTCTTAATAAATCTTACTGGTTTTTCATTAAATTTCTGAGTATGCTATTCCCTAGGTTGTTGATAAGGAGCCATCACAGTGACAACAGTTGCTCAATTTGACATTACATATAAACAATATTTGAGTGAAATAGGTGAGTTGATAGAAGACTTACCCGCCTTTGCCAAGGATAAAGCGGCACTGATAGAATTATATAAAATAATGGTGCTTACGCGTACCTTTGATAAAAAAGCCATTGCCCTTCAAAGAACTGGTAAAATGGGAACCTATGCACCAATCAATGGGCAAGAAGCGGTGTCTGCATCCATTGGTCATGCCATGCGTGCCGAAGATGTGTTCGTGCCTTATTACCGAGATTATGCTGCTCAATTACAACGCGGCGTCCGTATGTCTGAAATTTTAGCTTATTGGGGCGGTGATGAGCGCGGAAGTCAATATGCCTGCGGCTCTGAGGATTTACCAATTTGCGTGCCCATAGCCTCACAATGCTTACATGCTGCAGGCGTTGCTTTTGCTTTTAAGCATAGAAATCAAGACAGAGTGGCCGTGGTATGTATCGGCGAGGGTGGAACCTCTGAGGGTGATTTTTATGAAGCCTTAAATGTGGCCGGGGTTTGGAATCTACCCATGGTTTTTGTTATAAATAATAACCAATGGGCTATTTCAGTACCAAGGAGCAAACAATCTCTTTCTAAAACCTTGGCTCAAAAAGCCATTGCCGCAGGCTTTCAAGGGATACAAGTGGATGGCAATGACATATTAGCTACTAGGGCAGTTATTGGTGATGCAATAGAAAAAGCCAGGCGACAGGAAGGACCAACTTTGATTGAAGCCTTAACCTATCGTTTATCAGACCACACCACTGCAGATGATGCCACGCGCTATCAGCCTGCTGATGAGGTCAAACTGGCCAATCCCAAAGAACCCATCGCACGTTTTAGACAATTTTTGATGGGACAAAATTTTTGGAGCAAAGAACAAGAAGAAAACTTATTGGACACATGTGCAGCAGAAGTAGACCAAGCAGTTACTGACTATTTAAATATAAAAATGCAACCCATCACCAGCATTTTTGATTACCATTACGAACAATTGCCAGCTTATTTAGCAGAACAAAGAGCAAGTGCACTGGAGAATGAACCTCATGCCTGATTTGACCTTAATCGAAGCAGTTAACCAGGCCTTGGCTTATGAACTGGCACATGATGAAAATGTGCTTGTATTTGGTGAAGATGTTGGAAAAAACGGGGGGGTTTTTCGAGCAACTATTGGTCTTCAAGAACGCTTTGGTGAAACAAGAGTCTTTGACACACCGCTTGCAGAGTCCATGATTGCAGGTTTGGCCATAGGTATGTCCATACAAGGTTTAAAACCTGTGGCTGAGTTCCAATTCATGGGATTTATATATCCTGCCATGAATCAAATCATTTCACATGCTGCACGTATGCGTAATAGAACTCGAGGTAGATTGCATTGTCCCCTTGTATTTCGAGCGCCCTTTGGCGGAGGCATACGAGCACCTGAACACCATTCTGAAAGTACAGAAGCTCTATTTGCTCATATTCCAGGGCTTCAGGTAGTCATACCCTCCTCTCCTAAACGTGCTTATGGCTTGTTGTTAGCAGCGATACGCAACCCAGATCCTGTAATATTTCTAGAACCAAAACGCATTTATCGTCTAGTAAAACAACCTGTAGCTGATGATGGCCAGGCTTTGCCAATTGGCAAATGTTTCACATTATGTGCTGGAGAGGACATCACTTTGGTCAGTTGGGGGGCCAGCATGTATGAAACCATGCAAGCAGCAAATCAGCTCAAACAAGAAGGCATTTCTTGTGAAGTCATTGATGTTGCTACCATAAAGCCTCTAGACATAGAAACTATCCTTGCCTCAGTCATGAAAACAGGACGTTGCGTGATTGTCCATGAAGCCGCAAGAACTTGTGGGCTTGGAGCAGAAATCTCAGCCCAAATCATGGAAAATATAATGCCAGATCTGTTAGCACCAGTGCAACGGGTTACGGGTTATGATACAGTGATGCCCTATTTTCAACTAGAAAAACAATATATTCCCAGTGTCGAACGAATTAAAAACAGTGTAATGAGTTTAATGGAGTAACAATGAAAACTTTCAATCTTCCAGACTTAGGTGAAGGATTACCAGATGCTGAAATTCATGAATGGTTTGTAAAAGAAGGCGATACAGTGGTTGCTGATCAACCTTTGGTTTCTATGGAAACCGCCAAAGCGGTAGTCGATGTTCCATGTCCTCAAAGTGGTGTGATTGCAAAATTATTTGGTAAACCTGGGGATGTCATTAAGACTGGTGAACCCTTGATGGCCTTTACCGGAACTCAATCTAAGCCTGTGGTAGACAAGGGGAAGGTCAGTAAAGACCAAGATAAGGGCACTGTTGTCGGTAACCTTGAAGCCAGTGTTGACCTATTCGAAGACAATTTTACCATTGGAACTACCCAATCTGGTGGTATAAAGACCACACCTGCCGTACGACAGCTGGCTAGAAAATTAGGGGTTGACTTATCCTTAATCAAAGGTACGGGAGATCTTGGATTTGTCACAAGGCTAGATGTAGAAAAATATGCTGATAAACAGACACAAATTCCAGTAGGGTTTGAGCCCTTGCGAGGGGTTAGGCGAGCCATGTTACAAAGCATGATATTGTCTCACCAAGAAGTGGTGCCAGTATCCATATTTGATGAAGCAGATATTCACGCTTGGGCAGCTGATACAGACATTACAGTGCGGGTTATCAAAGCCATCGTTGCAGCCACAAAAAAAGAGCCAACGCTCAATGCTTGGTTTGACAGCAAGCATGCGGCCATTCAATGTTTTCCTGAAGTACACTTAGGCTTGGCTATGGACAATCAAGACGGCTTGTTCGTACCTGTAATTCATAATGCTGGCCTTAGTTCTGATGTAGAATTACGTAAGATTATCAATGAGTTTAAACAGGCTGTAGAAGATAGATCGGTCAGTGCTGATAAATTAAAAGGCGCTACTATAACCCTATCAAATTTTGGAAAGTTCGCCGGCCGCTTTGCCAGCCCCATCATCGTTCCACCCATGGTGGCTATTTTAGCCGTAGGAAAAATTTACAAAGGTGTGGTTGCAAAGGCAAAAGATGGGTTTGAAGCACATAACCTACTGCCTTTATCCCTAAGCTTTGATCACAGAGCAGTGACAGGTGGAGAAGCAACGCGTTTTCTAGGAGCAATCATTACAGCCTTAGAAACAGTTTAATAAGAATAAGACTTTTTTAAATATTTTTGTTACCAACCCATATTGGTAGCCTGTATTAGCGCAGCGTAATACAGGTGATCATTCTGAATCATATCCCTGTATTACGCTGCGCTAATACAGGCTACTTGCTGCCTTTGTTTTTAAGTTTTGATCATAGGGCAGTGACAGGTGGAGAAGCAACGCGTTTCCTAGGAGTAATCATTGCAGCTTTAAAAACAGTCTAATAAGAATAACAGACTTTTGTAAATATATTTGTTGTACCAAGCTATCTTGGTAGCCTGTATTAGCGCAGCGTAATACAGGTGATCATTCTGACTATTATCCCTGTATTACGCTGCGCTAATACAGGCTACTTGCTCTATGGATAATATTAATCGCCTGTTTGTCTTGATTGTATATTATGTGATCCCATCTTGATTACATTACTTAGATACACAAGAATCACCAGCACATGTATATGAATGCCGTTTACCATCACACATATAACTAATTGTATAGTTAACATCGCCACTTTTTGCAGCTGAAAATGCTGTTGCAGTTTCCTTTATATCTTCAATATATTTTCTGGGATTACTACTATTATTAGAAATAGTCGATTTACAAGAGGATGTAGCACTCGCCAATGCAGTCTCAGCTAGTTTAGACATGATTGATCTCCTTTTTGCATTATGTTTATTTTATTATAGCTCAATATAAATTTTTTACAGATATGTTAAAATAAAATTCATTTTAATAACTGGCCATCTGAATGACTCTATTAAAACAGCTCCATTTATTTCCATTGCTCATAAGTCTAGTAGTTGCAAAGTCTGTTTATCCTACTCCCGCCTGTGTACAAGATAAGACATGTGTACCTGTCACTATTGACAATGGATCCGGGGAAACTTTATATGTGATGATATATGGATCGAACACGCATACCTATTTTGATTTTTTAAAAGGATCCTATTCAGATACATTTAGCTCCAGTGGGTCGGTTATTTCATTAGATAAAGATCCTAAAACCTTCTATTTACCAGGTGATGGCATTACGGGTGGTGCACGTATGTATTTTTCAACCCATTTATTTACTGGTATACCCGATCTTGCAACCTATCCCTACATTTTTGATAAAATTGAAATGGGCTGGTCTAGAAACACAGCTGTATGGAATACAACCTCAGTTGATTATTTTGGTATGCCCATACAACTCATTCAAGGTATAAAAAAAATAGGCTTTAAAGACAGCTGTACAAGAGACAGCATCATGAGTGATTTAACACAAAACATGGGATTGGAAGCTAATTTATATGATGAGCGGTTTTTCTTTAAGAGTGATATGAGCCTATTAAGGGTTTTTTCGCCACAGCATTTTTATACGAATTTACCAAACCTATGGGAGTCTGCCATCACCAAAGGGTTAGATGAACTGGTTCTTGATGATCCAGTGAAAGGAACTGGGGTCTATTTTAACTTTAATTACGGTGGTACCCAGTTTACGCACATCAGGAAATTGTCTAATGACAGTGTAGAAGTATTAGTAAATGGCCAAAAACAAACCATAACTGAGATCAACACTGGAAACGCTGCCGCTGGCCAGATAAAACCAATAGGCAATCAATTCGCAGGTTTGTTAGCTGCAACCATCAACAGAGGGGTTCTTGGGAATCCAAGCCATTGGGGGCAAAATGGTATGCCCAATACAGGGTTTCCTGAGTATTATTATCAAGGCAAACCAGGGAATTATCTTTACAATATGTATGCTAAGGTGTTAATTGAAAATTCTATTGATTTTAAAACTTATGCAACACCTTATGATGACTACTGGCATATGGACTCCAGCATACAGGTAGGTGCTGATAACAATGCGCCTGTTACCATTAAAATATTACCATTCCATGGTTAACATTATTTAGTTAGGGGCATTCCTTCACTCATCATCCCAAGAAACCGATTGCCACCTCATAGTACACTAATGGGTGCACATTGTATTGTTCGTAATCCGTCAGCTAATTTTTCCTTGTGTTGATACATTCGTTGTACCAAGTTGCGGGCTTTCCCTGTGTATAGGGTGCCAAATGGTCTACTTGCAAGCAAATAAACATAAATACTGCTTATGGACAAGTCCGGGGCAAGTCGCGCTAAATTCCGGGACGACACTCATTAGGAAACGTATTTACAAGACGTGGCACTAGTAGTCACAACTAGTCCCGTAGTGCTGAATCGTACCTATGTATATAGACCTCCCTTATGTATATAGACTACCTAGTCGTACCTAGGGGGTTATAGAAAATCTTAGATGGTATTCAATAGGTAGGCCAGTCTACATCCTGCGAAAAAAATTTGTTTTTGAATTATGTTTTGAGCCCTCATTTGATATTGCATTGTAGGTACTGAACCTGGATTAAGGGCATAAGAGTCGGCCATTGCCAAATCATGTGATTTCTTTATCCATGCTTCCGGCGTACTTCCCAACTCATCCTCGCCACAAGACCAGGCAGCTTCAAGTTCATGGGCTTTTTCTAAGATCTGCGGCTTATTATTTTTCAAAAGCCAACCCCCTCCTCTGTCCCAATAGGCATGTAGATTTGGTGCTATTGAATTTTTACCTAATAAAAATAGATTTCCACCACAATCACCTTTGGGGTGAAGAGCGCTCACTGCCGTGATTGTATGCAATGGCTGATGAATATCCCCTACAATATGAATTAAAATCTTTAAATGGAGCGCTTTATTTTTTTCACTGCTTTTAGAAGACTTTAATATCAATAGCGCTTGATAAATTCCATTCAAAGCATTTTGTCCGTCAATGTCAGGTAATGGCGAACCATCTAGTGAATAAGGAATATCTATGTAATGCAAGGTGTCAAAGTGATGATTATTTTTATATTTGATGACATCCAACCAGGTTGATATAGAAACAAAGCAGTTTGAAAGCAGGGGTTTCTTTTTTTTGCATTTAGTCCAATGACTAGAAATTTGTAGGCCGTACCGATGAGACATTCTCCCGGACAAAATCATTTTAGGCTTGCACTTAAAATCTTGCTGCTTGCAAGCCTTTGCAAGCAGCTTATCACATTGTTGTTTGGCTTCAGGATTTAGATGATCATAGGCAATTTGCGCAATTAATTGATGGCCAATAGCATTCCAGGCACAACAATAACTTGCAAAAATCCATATTAAAAACCCACATAGTATTCGCAAAGATTTTTCAGCCTAAGTAAGGAGACCAGGCAGGTTCCTGAACATCGCCTTCACGCGCAGGTAATCTCATTTTAATTTTGCCATCAATTGAAACCATGCTTAACACACCTTTATCCTGATAACGGGTTGCATATAGTATGAGCCGACTATTAGGCGCAATCGAAGGTGACTCGTCATGACCTGATGAAGTAATGTTGATGATGGGGCCTCCTGTGGCACTTTGCATGCCTATATTAAAGGCTCTATCTTCACGGTGTAGCATTACAATATTTTTCATATCCGGGGTGAAGGCAGCACTGGCATTGTAATTTCCATCAAAGCTCACACGGCCTATCTCACCCGTAGCCAAGGTTAGGCGATAAATCTGTGGAGTTCCACCTCTGCCCGAGGTAAACAGCAAACTACGACCGTCTGGTGCGTAGGAGGGTTCAGTATCTATGGACTCACCGAAGGTAAGTTGCTTCATACTTCCGGTATTGATATCTATATTATAGATTTTAGAGCTACCCGTTTTAGATAATACAACGGCTAATTGACGTCCATCTGGTGACCAAGCAGGTGCACCATTGATTCCGAGAAAACTTGTGATGAGGCGTCTTTGTCCTGTTTCCACGGCCACTGTGAAGATTTGAGCCTTTTTCTTCTCAAAGGAAACATAAGAAATGGTCCTTCCATCTGGAGACCAAGAAGGAGACATGATTGGCTCTGATGAAACCAACAAGCTATGTGGGTTATGCCCATCAGCATCTGCAACTTCCAAAGTATATCGTGTGCCCCTGGAACCTCTAACTACACAAATATAGGCTATTCTGGTTGAAAATATACCGCGTTCACCGGTCAATTTTTGATACACTTCATCACTGATGTGGTGCGCTAAAGATCTAACCTCCTGGGCATTGATAGGGTAACTTTTTTTGAGTAGAACAACACCTTTGGCTGCAGCATCTGTCAAAATGTAACTCACATCATAACGATTACCCAAAACTTGTACTGACCCACTGACCACACTATCTGCTCCAAGTTTACTCAGCGTATACACTGAAGATTGCGCATTGGGCCCTTGAGGGCCTGAGACAATTTTAAACTGACCAGACAAGGTCAAATCATTCTCAATAACCTGGGCAATTTCTTGAGCAGCCGGGTTTGATCCAAAGGAATTGATGGCAATAGGTAAGGCTGAATTTATTCCTTGAGTCAATTCCAAATCCAATGCATACACTTGGCTTGCAACCAGTAGAAAACACATCAATAGTATTCGATTAACCATGAATTTACCCTCTTATTTGTTCTGGTCTGACTGTTAAACTGATGTCACGAAATATATTGAATGTTGTGACATCAGCTGGCACTGGCAATGGGGAGGCTTTATAGATGGCTGTTTGAGCAGATCTGTCAAGCAATGTATCTCCACTAGTGCGTGTTAAAGAGACTTCTAATACGGTTCCATCCGGTGCAAGTCGAATTCTAAATTGACTTGAAAGGCTACCATCCACATGCTCTGGTAAAATCCAATTCTTACCAATGGCATTGAGAATGAGCGCCTTATATTTATCAACAACACCAGCCAATCGTGCTTGGTCTTCTGCCTGTTCACGAGCCTGTTGCGCTGCAGCTGCTTGATTTTGTATTTGTTTTTCTTGGGCTTCCCTTTGGGCCAGAGCCTTGTCTATTTTTTCCTGCGCGGCTTTGGCAAGATCTGATTTTAGCTTCTCAGCTTGTACCTTTTGGGTTTTTTCTTTATTTAATTGTGCAAGTTTGTCTTCTTCTAATTGCTGTTGCTTTACCAATTTGTCTTTTTGATCTTGTATTTCTTTAAGATGTTTTGTTTCTAAGGCTTTTTGTTCAGCCAGTTCTTTTAGGTGCTTTTGCTCTTCTATGGCTTGTTTTTTTCGCAAAATCGCAATTTTGTTGGCTTCTTCTTTTAGTTGAGCCAGGCGTTGTTGTTCTTTAACTCTTTCTTGTTTTGCTAAGGCAACTTGTCGATTGAGCTCATTTTGCTTATTTATTTCAGCTTTTTGTTTTTGCTCCCGTTCTTGTTTTAAGCGCTCAACTGTTTGCATGAGTTTTTTATTATCTACAGCCACGGCTTTTACTATCTCTGTTTGAGCCGATGCAGTTGAGGTCTGGGTCAGGCCAGGGGTGTTTTGACTTTCGGCGGTCAGTACTGCCCGCGACTGAGAACTTTCCATACAAAGCAAAATCATTAATCCAAAATGCAAGCCCATGGCAAAATAAAAAGCCTTACGATACTGCTGTGGAATTATCATCATGCTTTCCCCTCTGGGATGCTTGATTCAGAGTCGGTTAACAATCCAACCTGTTCGGCCCCTGCTTTTTTCAAGAGACCCATAGCCACTACCACTTTGCCATAAGCCACCCCCTGATCTCCTTTCACCAACACATTTATTTTTTGCCCAGATTGTTTGGCTAATTCTAATTCTGCAGCGACACGTAGCACCAGATCATCTGTCTCAATGGGATCAGCTGGATTGCTGCTTATGTTTAAAAAATAATGTCCTTGCTCATTAACCGAAACAATGATGGGCTCTTTTTCAGTAGAGCTTAAATTTTGACTGGCAGCTTTTGGTAAATCTACCGTCACACCCTGTGTTAACATAGGCGCTGTAATCATAAAAATCACCAGCAATACCAACATAACATCTATGTAAGGTACAACGTTTATTTCAGACATGGGTCGTTCGCGCTTGGTTTTTGATCTGAGCATGTCAACTTATCCCTGGGCCTGTTGTTCTATTAGAGAAATTAATTCATCTTGAAATAAATCAAACCGATTTAATAAAGCATTTGCCTTGGTTGTATATCTGTTATAGGCAATAACAGCGGGGATAGCTGTAAATAACCCCAAAGCCGTAGCCACCAAGGCTTCGGATATGCCGGGTGCAACCATAGCAATGGTTGCTTGCTGTGCATGACCTAAGGCTTGAAAGGAAGTCATAATTCCCCATACCGTTCCAAATAATCCCACATAAGGTGAAATTGAACCAACAGAGGCAAAAAAGGATAAATGTTCTTCTAACTTTTCCATTTCTTTGGCATGACTTATTTGCATTACCCTTTGGATTGGTTCTATAGCCACACTGCCCTGTTTGCTGGCACGAATGTATTCTTTAAATCCAGCATGAAAAATGCCAGCCAAGCCTTCTTTTTCGTCTAGATTACTGTCCACATCCGCATATAATGCAGTCAAATCTCTGCAATCCCAAAAGCGGCGATGAAAGGCATCTGCCAATTGCTTTGTTCTTTTAAAAAACCAGGCTCTTTGAAAAATTAAAGTCCACGAAATGATAGATGCAATCAGTAATAAAATCATAACGGATTTTACTACCAAACCTGCTTGCAAAAAATACATCAACACATTGGTCTGACCACTCACTTTGTTCTCCATCAATTCTTAGGGACTTTTTTCCAAGCTTAAACCAAAATGTTCATAAGCTCGAGCCGTTGCCATTCTACCTCGAGGCGTGCGCATAAGATACCCTTGTTGTATTAAAAAGGGCTCTAAAACGTCCTCAATGGTGCCTTTTTCTTCTCCAATTGCTGCTGCTATACTGTCCACACCCACCGGACCACCATTAAATCGTTCTATTACAGCCAGCAATACTTTTCTATCCATTAAATCAAAGCCATGCTTATCCACTTCTAACATGCTCAATGCTTTTTGAGCCATGTTTAAATCAATGATGCCCTGTCCCTTGACTTCCGCATAATCCCTGACCCGTCTTAACAAACGATTGGCAATACGCGGGGTACCTCTGGAGCGACAAGCTATCTCGCGCGCGCCGGCAGCTTCCATGGGCACATGCAATAATTGCGCTGAACGGGTGACAATTTGAGTTAAGGATTCGGCAGAATAATACTCTAATCTTTGCACGATACCAAATCTGTCTCTTAGAGGAGAGGTCAATAAACCGGCCCTAGTAGTTGCACCTATTAAGGTAAAAGGAGGCAATTCCAATTTGATTGAACGTGCAGCTGGACCCTCTCCTATCATGATGTCTAGTTTATAATCCTCCATTGCCGGATACAGTATTTCTTCTATTACTGGACTCAATCTATGGATTTCATCAATGAACAAAACATCATTTTTTTGTAAATTTGTTAATATTGCAGCTATATCGCCTGCACGCTCTATCACCGGGCCGGAAGTTTGCCTTAAATTTACCCCCATTTCATGGGCTATGATATTGGCAAGCGTTGTTTTTCCAAGGCCTGGAGGGCCGAAAATGAGGACATGATCCAGAGCATCTTGTCTTTTTCTCGCAGCATCAATAAAAATCTGCATCTGCAAACTTACAGCTTCTTGACCAATATATTCTTGTAGGCTTAAGGGTCTAATGGCTCTATCAATGGCTTCTTCACTGGCAATGCTTTGAGTACTAATTAAACGGTCACTTTCTAGCATAGGTTTCTTATTAACAGGTTGAAGAAAATCATTTTAACATATGTATTTTGAATAAGAAGCACCCCAACATGTCTAGGGGCAACATAAACAGGACGCTTAAGCACTCATTTTATTTTGTAATTCATACCTGCCTTGATATGTAGTAAACGCAATGCATCTAAGGGAATCTGATCTTGAAATAAAACCAATTTCATATTTTTAACAGGACCTTGTAATTGCATCAGTATAAACCAAGGGTTATGGATGAGTATGCTCAAACGGTCATAGGTAATCTCTTGTTTTGACTTTAAAACAAGTCTACATCGATTGTGAGACAGAATAATTTCTAAAAAGTTCTCGCTAGGATTTTTATTTGCCCAGTATATATAATGACAAGAAAGTAAAATCAATAATAGCAGGTGTACGCCCAGCATCATTGAAGCCTGCAAAATGACAACCGCGGTTATCAGATGTAAACTTAAAAGAAGACGCCTATAAAGATAGGACCTTTCAGGCTTAAGGACAAGTTCGGATGAGAGCAACAATTTTTTTTAACTCAGAATCTGTGGGCTCTTCCTGACCGATTAGCCAGGCATATAATTGAGGATCATTACTGCTTAGAAGCGACTCAAAAGATTTAATTTCAAAGGGGGTAAGCATATCAACCCGCTTAATTAGAAAATCTTGCAACATCAAATCTAATTCTAGCATGCCTCGACGGCAGTGCCAAACGAGTTTTCTTTTTGTTTGAGCATCTAACATAAACCCGTATATCCTAACTTTAAAAACATTTTTCAGGTATTATACCCTTTTAACTGATTTTAACAATTAATCCTATGATAGCGCATCCCATTGAATCTAGAATTTTAACAAGCTTCCATGCTACAGAATATCCTTTGGCCAAAAAGTCCAACTATCTATTTGATTTATCTTATTTAACTGTATTAAAACTTCAAGGTGATAAAGCTTTGGCTTTTCTTCAAGGGCAACTCACCTCTGACCTTTTAAAGGTTTCAGACTCACGCATGATGCCAAGTGCTCAATGCAATTTGAAAGGACGGGTTTTAGCTTTACTAGACATCATACAGTGGCAGGGCCTCCAGTTAGTTTTACCAAAAGATCTGGTTGAGAAAACACAATATGCTTTAGAGAAAACAGCCCAACTGTCAAGGGTAAGTTTCAGGGAAGAATCCAGTCTAAAACTTTTTGGTTTTTTTCTACAAAACCACGATGATGTGTTCCCTGTTGAAGAAATTTTTTCTGAAGAACAGTATACCCAGGTCTCGAGCCAAGGCTATTGTTTTTATCATTTGGGTGAAGGATTTTATATTTTCATCACGCTCGAAGGATTAGCACCTGCTTTGTGCCAACCTTTTATTGATAAAGATCAATTTCTAGGATCCAACACTTGGCATGCACTTAGACTGATGCATAATCAATTTGATATTTACCCAGAATCTAGAGGTTTGTTTTTACCTCACAAGCTTGGTTTGCAAAATACAGACTATATATCCTTTGATAAAGGATGTTATAAGGGTCAAGAAATCATTGCTAGAATGCATTATCGGGCTACTTTAAAACATGAGTTGAAAGTATTTACTGTGAACACAAGCGAGACACTTTTCATAGGCCAAAAGTTACTTAGCAACACCCTTGAAATTGGAGAAGTCGTTGATTATGCTTACCTCTCAGATACCACTGTTGTCATTGCTGTAAGTATTTTAAAAGAAAGACCTCCTGAGGTCTTTTTTGAATTACATAATTCACCAATCCATTTGGAGTAACTAATTTTTAACCAGGCAATAACCTTAAGAAAGCTTCTTCATCCAAAATTGCAACCTGTAATTCTTGCGCCTTGGTCCATTTTGAACCTGGATCAGCACCTGCTATTAAATAATTCGTTTTAGCTGATACACCTGAGCTCACCTTAGCGCCCAAGGCTAATAAAGCACTCTTGGCCTCTTCACGACTCATATTCTTAAGCGTACCAGTCAAAACTATTGTTTTGCCAAAAAAAGGGTTGGCTTCATTGATTGGTTTTTTTTCGATGGTCGGCCAATGGATACCCAACTCTAACAAGCGATGAATCACCTCTATATTGTGTGTTTGACTAAAAAAATGAAGAACAGAGGATGCCCCTACAGGACCAATATCATTCAAAGACAACAATTTATCCATACTTGCATTTCGAATGGCATCCATTGTAAGAAAATGATCTGCCAATACCCTGGCACTGGTTTCACCAATTTCACGAATACCCAAAGCATAAAGGAATCGACCAAAGGTTGTTTTTTTACTTTTTTCTAGAGCGGATAAGAGATTTTTTGCTGATTTTTCACCCATCCTAGGCAAGGTGACCAAGGTTGGGAGATTTAATTCGTACAAATGAGCAAGTGTTTGCACCAAGCCTTCATCCACCAATTGCTCTATGATGATGCTTCCTAGGCCTTCTATATACATGGCTTTTCGTGAAGCAAAATGCCAGATCATGCGTTTTAATTGGGCCTTACAAAACAACCCCCCTACACAGCGCGCAATAGCTCCCCCTTCCTCCTTAACTACGTCTGAACCACACACCGGACACTGTTGTGGTAGGACAATGAAGCTTGTATCTGTTGGGCGTTTTTCAAGTACTACCGACACAACTTCCGGAATAACATCGCCTGCCCTTCGAATGATGACGGTATCATTGATACGAATGTCTTTTCGTGTGATTTCATCTAAATTATGTAAGGTTGCATTGCTTACGGTTACTCCACCCACTGACACTGGAGTAAGACGTGCCACTGGCGTTAATGCGCCGGTTCGACCTACTTGAAAATCTACTGCTATCAACTGGGTCATCTCTTCTGAGGCCGGGAATTTATGGGCACAAGCAAATCGTGGGGCTCGAGATACATAGCCTAATTGCTGCTGTAAGCGAATATCGTCGATTTTATAAACCACGCCGTCAATTTCAAAAGGAAGAGCCGCACGTTTTTCTAAAATGTTTTGGTAATATTCCAAACACCCAGCAATTCCCGGCTCCAGTTTGATATCGGTTGAAACTTTAAACCCAAGTTGGCGAAGTAATTCTAATTGTTGCCAATGACTTTGAGGTAATTCATACCCCTCACAAGCACCGATGCTATAACAATACATAGCCAGAGGTCTATTGGCTGTGACCTCAGGATTTAATTGCCTAAGACTCCCAGCTGCAGCATTTCTTGGATTGACAAAGGTTTTCTCACCCAGGGTCGCGGCCCTTTCGTTATAGGCTATGAATCCATCCTTTGGCATATATACTTCACCACGGACTTCAATGAATGCTGGTGGGTTTGATGTTCGAAGTTTTAAAGGAACTTCTGCAATGGTTCTGATATTGGCCGTGATGTTTTCACCCACCAAACCATCACCGCGAGTAGCTGCATGGGTTAATACACCCTGTTCATAGGTTAAATTTACTGCCAACCCGTCTAATTTGGGCTCACAAGTAAATAACAAAGCTTGGTTGGGTTCATCCAGTTTTTCCCCGGCTCGCTTGATAAAGGAGTGTAATTCTTGAGGGCTAAACACATTGGAAAGCGACAGCATTGCCTGTCTATGAGCCACTGGGGTGAAGGCCTCTAAAGGTGTGCCTCCCACACGTTGCGTGGGCGAATCTTCGGTTATCCAGTGAGGATAATCAGATTCTAATTGTTGAAGCCTACGGAAACATCGATCATATTCACTGTCAGGAACTGACGGATTATCCAGTACATAATATTGATAATCATAATTTCTTATCCGTTCTTTCAATTCATCTATTTCTTTCTTAGGCGCATCCGTGTTCATTTTAAACCCATCGTCAAGCAAATAAACCAGTTTAACATGATTAGAGGAAGTTTCGAACTGGGCCAAGTTTACATAATCACGGGGTGGTTCTAACAATATAGAAAATTTAAAAAATATGTAGGATATTTGATTTATTGAACAAGGGCCTTCTATAATTAAAAGAACACTTTTTATTCTAATTAGCGAGCAATGTATTATTTTGTTCTAAATTCAATCGGTTTTACAAGGCATACTTGGTGGTATCAACTTATGGATGAGGAGGAATAAGCATGTCTGTTTTTGGTAAGTCGGAACCGGGTCAGTTTAGTCGAACACATATCCTAGAAGATAAGCCCATGCCCCCCTTCGTACTTGAAGGTTTCAATCGAAAGATCTATCTTTTTGTATACCTATTGGTAGTCGCTTTTGCGATTTTAGGATGCTCATATTCTATATACTTAAACCCAAAATTTGCAATCATAGGATTGTTTTTTTGCTATATGGCAGATAATTTTCTATTTGCTATCTTTCACTTAAGGTTACATGGTTTGTTCATCGAATTACCAGAACACAAGATGAATGTGTTTGAACACCATTCATTTATTCATCATTATAGAAATATTAAGGTATATCATGAGCATTGGCTGGAAACTCGGATAGCTTATTTTATAGATCCGCGGGCCATCACCACCAATAGACTTATGTTTTTATACAAAATACATTTCAATATTCTTACATCGGTCTTATTAGGAATACTCAACCCGATTATTGGGATAACTTATTTTTCAGGAATTTTAGCAACGAATTTACTTCAATCAACCATTCATGAATGGTATCACAATCCTATAAAAAATAGGAAAAACTTTTATAACCCCATTTTATTCATTTTTTTGAGTGGCTTGGAAAAAATAAAAATAGCTTCCTCCAAAAGACATCTTCGGCATCATAAGCATAATTTATCTAATTTGGACAAGGCCGAATCCTGGATGGACTTGTATACGCCTGCTGGTGAATGGCTTGCGAATAAATTGTGGAAACGTATACTAACCAAATATGTTCCTGGTGAATACAATATGACTATTTATATGACTAAATTTTATGAATTTGCCATTATCCTTGTACAAATTTTATTGCCTATTTCATTTATAGTGAGTTTTTATCTTGTTGGCAGATAGTTTGCGTTCTTCCACTAAGAAAGATACCATATTCCCTACTTTAACAGTGGAATTTTAAAATGAAAACTGCGCTAATAACCGGTGCAAATAGAGGCCTAGGATTAGAATTTGCACGACAATTAAAAGACAATGATTATTATGTTATAGGGTGTTGTAGAAACCCCTCTGAGGCGACACACCTTCTTGAAGTTGCAGATGAAGTCCATACCTTAGATGTAACCCGTGATGAAGATATCAATGCTTTGAAACAAACATTGAACGATAAACCAATCGATTTACTTATCAATAATGCTGGTTTGAGTGGTGAACAAGGTGTAACTGTAGGGAATATCGATAGAGATAATTTTTTGTATGTGCTGAATGTTAATTGTATCAGTGTAGTAAAAATTTGTGATGCCTTATTACCAAATATACAATTAAGTAATGATAAACAAATTTTAGTTGTAAGCTCAAGTATGGGCAGCATTGCAGAAAATGAGCGCGGTCGTTCTTATGCTTATCGAAGTTCAAAAGCTGCTTTAAATTGTGCCATGCGTAGCTTTGGTATTGATGTTAAGCCCCTAGGAATCAAAGTCATGCTGATTCATCCTGGCTGGGTTAAAACCAGCATGGGTGGTGAAAATGCTTTAGTCGAGATTAAAACCAGCGTGGCCGGTATGTTGAAACAAGCAAAGCTCCATTTACCCCAAAGCCATGCCACAGAGCTTCGACGCTTCGACGGAGGGTTGGTTGCTTGGTAGGTAATTCCCTTTTCACTAGTAATTAGCAAAGATTTTATTAACTATCTATTTTGAGGCTTTGTGCACATGATTGTTGGGTTAAAGCCCAACAATCATGTTTCAGAGAATAGGGTTACTCATGCTCAGGATGTACAACAAATATACCAGGGGCATTTCTAAGGTATTCGTTATAATCCATGCCATATCCGAAAATATAATGATCTTCAACTTCCAAACCAACAAAGTCAGCATGTTGTAGACCGTCGGGATGCCTTTTACAATATTTATCGACTAAGACTGCGCTGTATACTTGGTCTGCTCCTAGTTTTTTCATTTCATTAATGATATTTGCTAAGGTTACGCCCCCATCTAAAATGTCATCAACCACCAAAACTATTCTACCCTTTAAAGAAGTAGATGGTCTTACTTTCCATAGAAGTTCTCCACCAGTGATATCACCATTGTAACGGGTAGCATGCACATAATCGACTTCCAAAGGGAAATCTAACCGAGGCAATAAATTGCCTAAGGGAATTAATCCTCCTATCATGACGCAAATGATGATGGGATTTTTATCATGTAATTGTTCATGAATTTTAATGGCCATTCTGTCCAGTGCTGCTTCGACTTCATGAGTCGTAAATAAGCAGCTAGATTTTTCATAAACTGATTTAATTTTGGATGGAATTGACATGGGTTATTCTCTTGTTTGATTGATTATGCATTGTTCACTGGCGAAGCATCATTCTCTTATTTTACCAGGACCAGGGAAATGGCTGACTTTATTATCATATCCATTTCTATCTTTGACTTTAGCAGTCCCTTGTTGGGTAACTTCATCAATTCGAAAAATGGATTGCATGGGAACAAAAGTGCGTTTTACGCCACTAAATTCTATTTTCAACCGCTCCTCTGAGGGATCCACAACCAAGGAGGTTTGCTCACCGAAAACCAATTCTTCGATTTCAATGAATCCAAAAAGATCGCTTTCTTTTATGGAACGGGCATACACTTCATAAATTGCTTCTTGATAAGCAAAGGTAATTCTATATAAAGGCTTTTTTGACATTCAATTAACCGGTTACAGGTGCAGCGCCAAGTATACAAACATAGAGGCTAACAATTCAATCAGAAATCACATATTTAACCAAGTTTATGGATGTTTCACTTTGCCTATAGCAGGATGTAAAGGCGCGATATAATCCCCAGGCCGCGGTTTTAACTTAGGATCGCAGATGAAAGACGGTTGAATATATTCATATTTTTGAGCAATATAGCAATATAAACCGGAAGGAAGTGGCCACAACATTTTACCTATCTCATTTAAAAAGCTCAAAGTATCAATGAATTTTTGATTATTAATGGGCGGGATGTAACTAAAAGGAATTAATGAGCATTGCTTATAGCCTCGTTGTAAAAAAATTCTATTTAAATAATAAGGTGTGCGCATTTTAATTTTGTTTTGATCATAACAATGGATGAATCCACATTTCATTGCAGCCCCCCATAAACTCCAGGGATTGATGCTAATAAAAACAACATGACCCATAGGCTTTAAAATGCGATCAATTTCATCCAACAAACTGAAACTATCATTAAAAGGTTCTAGGGTTAAGGGAGCTAACACGCAATCTATACTATTTCGTACCAGTGGCAGTTGATTAAGAGAACATTCGATTTGATTGGGGTGATGTATCCTAAAAGGGGAAGCTATCCATTTATGATTAAAGGCCAGCGGAGCTAACCACAGGTTATTGCCACAATTACCTAGTTGTAATAAGGTGTCGCCTTTTAAAGGCGTGGGTAAAGCTTTTAAAATATGTTTGAATTCTTGAGCAACTGAAAGACCCAGGGGTGTTCGAAACCATTGGTTTAAGACGCCAAATTTTTTTATTTGCTGGTTTATCAACAAAATAATTGCCTTGATTAGTGCCTCAGGAGTATAAGTATATACTCTATTAATAAAATAACCTACTGAACGTTTTTATGTTTTTAACCCCTGATGAGCATATATTTCAAGGCATTGGGCAAGTCCTTGTACAAGAAAACCTATTAGAAAAAACAAAAGCAATAGAATATTCAAAACTGGCCAAAGCGCAGCAAGATTCTTTATTATACTATTTGGTAAAAAATAACATTTTATCCTCAAACCTCATCGTAAGCAGACTTTCTGAACGCTTTGGCTTACCTATTTTTGATTTAGATTGTTTCAATACAGACCTAATTCTCAAAGATTTGATCCATGAACAGCTCATCCAAAAGTATAAAGTGCTCCCTTTATTTAAGCGTAGGGGAATTATAATCTTAGCCACAGATGATCCCACGCAAGAAAAAGTGTTTAAAGAGATTCAATTTCATACGGGTTCAGAACAAAGCTTTATTCTTGTGCAAACTGATAAACTATATGCGATTATAAATTGCCTTTGCAATAACAACAGAAGAAATCTTACCAATCATAATTCTGATTTAGAAGGCGTAGATGAGGCTCCAGTCGTTGATTATATTAATAAGATTTTACAAGATGCTGTCCGAGAAGCCATCTCCGATATTCATTTCGAGCCATATGACCAATCATATCGTATCAGGTATAGACAGGATGGACTTTTAAAAGAAGTAGCAAATCCGCCCCTAAGCTTGTCTTCACGTATGGCCCCGCGGTTAAAGATAATGGGAAACTTAGATATTTCTGAAAAAAGATTTCCTCAAGATGGGCGGTTTAAATTAAAATATTCAGAAAACCAAGGTATAGATTTTAGAATAAGTACCTGTCCTACCATCGCTGGTGAAAAAATTGTTGTGCGTATTTTAGACTCAAATTCTGCAAAATTGAATATTGATAAACTGGGTTTTAACCTCATTCAACAACAAACTTTTATGCAAGCAATACAGCGTTCACAAGGCATGGTATTAGTGACGGGTCCTACTGGTAGTGGTAAAACAATGACCTTGTATAGCGCCTTGAACAGTCTAAACAAATTAGAAGTTAATATATCTACTGTGGAGGATCCAGTCGAAATCAGAATGCAGGGAATCAATCAGGTTGCAATCAATCCCAAAGTAGGCTTGACCTTCGCTACAAGTTTACGGGCTTTATTACGTCAAGATCCAGACATCATTATGCTTGGAGAAATTCGAGATTTTGAAACCGCGGACATTGCTATCAAAGCAGCTCAAACGGGTCATCTTGTGCTTTCAACACTGCACACCAACAGTGCTACAGACGCTTTAAACAGATTGGTGCATATGGGAGTGGCCAATTTTAACTTAATAAGCTCAATCAGTCTCATCATCGCTCAACGATTAGTTAGGATATTGTGCGATTATTGTAAGATTTTACGCACTGATATAACAAAGCAACAATTCATTGCTTGGGGGATGTCATTTGAAAACAACCAATGTAAGCTCTATAAAGCGATGGGATGTACCAAATGCAATCAAGGCTATAAAGGTAGAATTGGAATTTTTGAAGTCTTACCTATGACCAAAAACATTGGGCAACTTATCTTGTCTGGTGGAACTTCCTTAGATCTTTTAAGACAAGCTCAATTAGAAGGCATGCAAACCATATTTCAATCAGGATTGGCCGCAGTTGCAATGGGGATCACGACACTAGAGGAGGTCAATCGAGTTACGATTGATTAAGCGAACATGTCCAAAATCACCAAAACTAGCACTACCTTTCGTTATAAGATAAAAAATTCATCAGGACAAAACAGGTATCAAATCATAGAAGCACCTAGTATGGCATTGGCAAAAATGGCACTTTGCGAACAAGGCCTTGTGTTTTCTCATATAAGAAAAAAACGACTATGGTTTTTTGACAAAACCTATAAAAAAATAACTGAACCAGACATTACCTTATTCAGTCGTCATTTGGCTACAATGATAGGCGCATCCATTCCCTTGCTTGACGCCTTGGATATTCTTATAAAGAGTCAAGAAAATAAGAACATGACTAATTTAATAAACGAAGTCAAAGTCAATATTGAAAGCGGACTTAGTCTGGCAGAATCCTTAGGTAAACATCCTATTTATTTCAATGACTTGGTTTGTAGCCTTGTAGATGTAGGCGAACAATCAGGTACTTTAGAAATTATGCTCAACAAAGTAGCAACTTATAAAGAAATCATTGAACAAATCAGAAAAAAAATTAAAAAAATTCTGACCTATCCTGCGGCCATTTTGATTACTTTTATATTGGTAACCTTGTCATTGTTGATTTTTGTTGTACCCCAGTTTGAATCCTTATTCAATGAATTTGGCGCTCAATTGCCTTGGATTACCCGTACTGTGGTTGTCTTATCAAAATGTATACAATCATATTGGATGGTCTTATTTGGTATCAGTCTTCTGATATTAGGGTTTGTAACACTTGCTAAACACCATTGGCCCTTATTTACCGAAAAGCTGGAATCTTTAAAACTCACATGTCCCTTCATCGGCTCTATTATAAAAAAAGCCTGCATTGCACGGTTTGCCAGAACACTTTCAATTACCATTGCAGCAGGATTACCTCTGGTAGAGGCTTTAAAAGCCGTTGCAACAGCAACAGGTCATAGATTGTATTGCAATGCCACGCTGCAAATCAGGCAAGACATTTCTACAGGACAGGCCATCTACCTTGCCATGGAAGGCACACAGGTATTTCCTAACAAAATGATTCAAATGATAAGAATTGGCGAAGAATCTGGCGTATTGGAAACGATGTTATGTAAAATCGCAGACAGTTATGAAGCTGAGGTAGATGATGGCATCGAGCAGATCAGCAGTTTATTAGAACCTTTCATTATGTCGACATTAGGCTTTTTAATAGCAATCCTAGTTATTTCTATGTATCTGCCTATTTTCAAATTAGGACAAATTTTGTAACAGGAAACTCATTATGCTAGACATACTCATCACAAACCACATCGCTTGGATGTATTTATTCCTGGCACTAGGTTCATTATCTATAGGAAGCTTATTAAACCTTATTATCTTTCGCTTACCACTGATGATAAAATATGAATGGCAGCAGCAATGTTGTGAACTGCTGCAGGTTAAAAAGAAACAAAAAAAACACCCCATCCCATTTAATTTATTTTTCCCACGCTCGCAGTGTCCCCAATGCCAGGCTTTGATATCCGCTTGGCAAAATATACCACTGATTAGTTATTTTGTTTTAAAAAGACGCTGTTATCACTGCAAACAGGCCATTTCAATTCGGTATCCTATGATTGAATGTTTGACTATGTTTTTATCAGTGTTTGCCTGTATACATTTTGGATTTAGTCTTAAACTTGTATTTGTTTTGCCGGCCTTATACTTACTTATTTGTTTGATTTTTATAGATTTAGATCACCATCTGTTACCGGATTCACTAAGCTTAAGTTTGCTGTGGTTAGGTTTGATTGCAAACACACAACACCTATTTTGTTCAATAAATGAGGCCATTTTTGGTGCTGTAGGTGGATACTTACTCTTATGGCTTTTTATAAATTTCTATTATTTAATCACCGGAAAACGTGGAATGGGCCATGGGGATTTCAAACTGTTCTCAGCCATGGGTGCTTGGTTTGGCTGGATTTTATTAGGGCCTATGCTGCTCATTGCCTGTTTAAGTGGCGCCGTTGTAGGCTTAATTTACCTGTACTTAAACAATAAACCCAAAGAGTCGCACCTCGCTTTTGGTCCTTTTTTATGTATTACCGCTTTTGTTTGTTTATTTTGGGGGAATGAGCTGCTGTTATGGTATCTTACTTTTTTTTAGCATGCATGCAAGTCACATGTATGAGATAATAAGCTCTTTTTTGAATGTTTTTAAATTATGAAGGCTAAAGTCATTGTGGGTATGTCAGGCGGGGTTGATTCTTCCGTCGCAGCTTGGATCTTGCAGCAGCAAGGTTACCAGGTTGAAGGCTTGTTTATGAAAAACTGGGAACAAGACGATACCGATACCTATTGTGCAGCCACTCAAGACTTGGCCGATGCTCAAGCGGTTTGTAATCAATTAAATATCCCACTGCATTGTGTTAATTTTTCAAAGCAATATTGGGATAATGTTTTTTTGCATTTTTTAAAAGAATATGAACGAGGCAGAACCCCTAATCCAGACGTTTTATGCAATAAAGAAATCAAATTCAAAGCTTTTTTAAACCATGCATTGGCATTGGGAGCTGATTTCATTGCAACAGGTCACTATGCAAAAAATAAAGTATTCAAGGATGTGGGCACCTTGTATAAAGCCAAGGATAGGGACAAAGATCAAACCTATTTTTTACACGCCATAGAACCCAGTGCCTTGGCTAAGACTTTATTTCCAATTGGAGATTTTGAAAAAACTCAGATCAGAGCCTTTGCTAAAGAGCAAGGTTTTGCAACACATGCAAAAAAAGACTCCACTGGACTTTGTTTTATTGGAGAACGACGCTTTAAAACCTTTCTCAACGAATACATGCTTGCTCAGCCTGGTGATATCAAAGATCCCACTGGAAAAGTTTTAGGACAGCATGATGGGTTGATGTTTTATACTTTAGGTCAGCGGCAGGGCCTGAAAATTGGCGGTTTGGCCAACACCACAGAAGAACCCTGGTATGTGGTAGATAAACAACTTGAATCAAATACTTTAATCGTGGCTCAGGGTTCTAACCATCCCATGCTGTATAGCCAAGGTCTTGTCTGTGGCCCTATTCATTGGTTAGCCCAATATCAAGATGATTTGCCATTGACTTGTTATGCTAAAACAAGATATAGACAAACAGAACAAGGGTGTATGATATCACCTCTGGACAATCATCAACATTATGTGATGTTTTCAAATGTACAAAGAGCAGTTACTCCTGGACAATACATTGTTTTTTATGAAAAAAATCAATGCCTGGGTGGCGCAACTATTGAACAAATAATCAAATAATTGTATAATCTAATAAAAAAGTAGACATTCGTAGTATTGCTCCGCTGCTTTTTTAGGATAATGCCTTATTATAGGAGCAACCATGTCTTCAATCGATATTTCCCCAACCAGTGACATTCAGTTTTCCGTGCGCGCTGCAGATAAAGTGTCCCAACTGATTGCCGAAGAAAATAACCTGGCACTCAATTTACGCATATCCATTATAGGCGGGGGTTGTTCGGGTTTTCAATATAATTTTGGCTTTGATGAGCAAATCAATGAAGATGACACCCAAATTGTGCAAGCCTGTTCTGATGGACATTCTAAAGTCAGGTTGGTTATAGACTCGATGAGCATTCAGTACCTTGGAAAAGCAGAAATTGACTACAGTACTGGTATTCAAGGTGAGCAATTCATCATTCGTAACTCCAAGGCCCAAACCACTTGTGGCTGTGGATCTTCCTTCAGTATTGAAGAGGACGATGATTAGGGCATGCAACTGCATACCCTATATCAGTCTATCAATAAGGCTTAACCACTACTCGCGAACCTATCCTTATAAAATTGGCGCTCAGCCAACGGGCATCGGAGGGAGTGACCCGAATACATCCATGGCTTGCATGGTGTTTAGGCACATCATAGGATCCATGAATGGCATAATATTTGCTGTAAAACATGCAATAAGGCATAGGCGCACCCCCTATTCCCACAGGAAATTTCGAGGACTTACATCCAGGCCCACCTTTGCTGTGAACAGCAAAGACACCAGAGGGTGTGAAACATCTTCGACCGGTGTCTGAACAAAAAGGTTTTCCACCTGAAGCTCTCCCCACACGAACCACCTGCCCATAATCATCTATTGCTTTCCAAGAATGACTTCTTGGATTAAATACAAAGGTGTTTGCAAAACAAAGGCTAGTAAAACTAAAACTTAAAGTTAGAATTAAAAGACTACTCATACTATTATGATGTCTGGTTGACTTTTCCATGATTATTCCTTAGTGTCTATTGACAACTTAATATTAGTTCATTTTTTAAGCATTTTCCATGTCAGTAAAAATCCTGTACCCTAAGTGGTATTTAAACAGTTAGGAAGTGTATGAGAAGGCATGTTTTTATACTATCAGATGGTACAGGGATCACTGCTGAAAGTTTAGGTGAGAGTCTGATGTCACAATTTGATCAAACGCAATTCAAAAAACAAACCATACCTTATATTGATTCCCTGCTAAAAGCTGAGGAAGTGGTATTAATGATCAATACCCTTGCTGAAAAAGATGGCTTAAAACCATTGGTTTTTATGACTTTGGTCAATCCAGAAATACGCCAGCAAATCAAACAAGCAAATGCCAGTATCTTTGATCTGTTTACCACTTTTATAGGCCCTCTAGAGGTGGAATTAGAAGAAAAATCTTCTTATACGGTGGGAAAAACCCATGGAGTGAGCGACAACAAATCTTATATGCATCGAATTGAAGCAGTTGATTACGCTATGAACCATGATGACGGTGTAAAAATGCGCAATTATGATGAGGCTGATATCATTTTGATTGGTGTGTCTCGATGTGGTAAAACACCCAGCTGCTTATACATGGCACTTCAATATGGCATTCTAGCTGCAAATTATCCTTTCACGGAAGAAAATCAAATTGGTTTTCACTTGCCGGAAATATTAAAAAGGTATAAAAATAAATTATTTGGATTAACAATAGATGTCAATAGACTTCGTGAAATTCGCTCACAACGTAGGCCCAATAGCAAATATGCTTCTCTAGAGCAATGTCGTTTGGAAGTGACTGAAGTCCAAGAAATGTACAAAAGAGAACGCATTCCCTATCTTGACTCGACAAATTTTTCAATAGAAGAAATTGCAACTAAAATTTTAGCAGCCTCAGGTTTACAAAGAAAAATTTAAGCCTTCTATATGTGTCAACTTCAAGATAACAATGTAGTCCGTATTAGCGCAAGCGTAATACGGGAGACGGTTCATCTTTGAAGAAAGCACCCGTATTACGCTTGCGCTAATACGGGCTACATTTATTATATTTATAGCAATCTCAACTTCTAGATAACCATTGTAGCCCGTATTAGCGCAAGCGTAATACGGGAGATGGGCCACCTTTGAAGAAAGCCCCGTATTACGCTTGCGCTAATACGGGCTACATTTATTAAATTTATAGCAACCTCAACTTCTAGATAACCATTGTAGCCCGTATTAGCGCAAGCGTAATACGGGAGA
>JACCWN010000165.1 GCA_013697625.1 Legionella sp. | reverse complement strand
TGGTATTAAATACCCTGCGGTTAAATAGTGTAACGCACAAGCCTCAAGACAAAAAAGAAAAACAAAGGATTTTAGAAAGGGGCGGGCATGTGACTAATAACAAATTAAACAATAAGCTTTCAGTGTCTCGTGCAATTGGAAATAAATCATACCAGTCCTTTGGACTAATCGCGGATGCTACTATTGATATACTGAGTATCCCAAAATTAAAAAGCACGCTAGACATAGGTATTGGAAAAATTGAATCTATAAAAATTATTTCCACTACTGATGGGTTCACTGACGGGACATTAGAGCAAACTAAAAAGGGACACGAGCTTTATTTGCTCGAGGCTTTACAAGGCATTAAATTTGAAAATGAAGCGCACTTATCGCACTCCTTGGCCAATATTGCTATAGAAAAGGGGTCACAGGATAATATTTCTGTGGCAATCCAAACATTAGGGCCTTTAACCCCCCCTTTTATTTTAGGATTATATGATGGGTATTGTGGTGCTGAAGTATCCACCCATCTCGCCCTTAATATAACCCCCTATTTATTAGAACAATGTAAGCTTGCGCCATATCTATATGCTAAACAGACTTTCAGCGTTAACAAAAACATGAGTCGTTATCATGAAGATAATTTTGCTATCGATCACCAGGAGACATATTAGGCCTGAGGTGTCAATATGTTCAAATCGTGCGGGTTTTTTATATATAAAATTAGGTGGCCAGTATGGCAGTTTTCACCAAACCCGCTATTATCTTCGAACTAATTAATCCAATCAGACACCTAATCCTTACCTTGAGTTGTATTAGAAGGATTTTTACCCTAGTACTTTGCTGGTGTTTTAACCGATAATGTCACACTTGATGGCATACGTTATTTTTCCAAACCACTCATAAGAGGAGAAAAAAGACGCACCGGGTATTGTTGAATGGTTGTAATATGACCTATTTGGCTCCCCACAGTAAGCCCATTATTATAAGTGACTTTATGGCTTTGCTTGCTGCTTATAAAAAGATGAATTACACGAAGCCAATCTTAAAATACAAGAAGCATTGCACTAACACGATGTAACCAAAGCAATCTATTAATGGCACCAACCCTGGAATCCATTGTGCTTATTTATAAATTCAAACGATTAGAAGGAGTACTTGATGTTTACACTAAAAGATAGCATGGATGAACTGGTATTTAAAAAAAAAATAAAAGATGTCCTCGATCAGTTAACAGAAATTGTCGATTTTAGACCACAAGTAGTTGGTGTGCAGAATTATCAAAAGCTTTCATCGCTTTTGAAAGCGCTTAGAGATTTACGAAAAATCAATCCGGGTTTACATGATAATCTAATAGATTCCAAGGGAAGATACAGCCAATTATGGTCGAAGTTTACTCATTGGAGTGAGGAATCTGTACAAAATATTCAAAAGGAGCAACAAAATCAGATTATTAGAGAAGCCATTGCTAAATACTCAACCATTCTTTTAAAAAATGGATTACAGGAAAGTAAGGATTCTAACCCAGCCCAAGATGCTCTTTTAAGGTTGATGGATAGTCAAACCGCATTGGATTATAAAGAGGTATATGGACGATTAAATAATAAATCCTATTTAAAATTATTCTTAGAGTATATGAATAAAAACACGTCCATTCGAGCATTAAGTTTCCAGGATTCTAAAATAGGGCATGAAGCTGCCTGTCATATTTTAACTTCTCTCCAATCGCATCCAACCATTGAAACACTTGACTTGCGTGGATATGACATGCTCAAAACAGCTGCTTCACCAACTGTCATTGAGTTCATTAAAAAAAACCAGGCATTAAAAGAACTCTTTACAGAACATCTATCGGGCTCATTGCCTTTTGATGAAGAAGATGCCAAACAGTTTGAGGATGCATTGACAACTAATCTTTGTTTAACCACTCTGCAGATAACCCATCACGCTTCTAAATCTGCACATCTAAAAACAATTGCGCAATTATTAGAGCGAAATAGAAGATCTCAGATAAGCCCGGTTACAGATAATTCCAAAGAAGGTGTCAAGAATAGACAAGATCTGACAGACATTCTAATCCCGCTTCAATACGATTTGGATAAGATTACAGATATTTTTACAAATCATGATGAACATCCTAAGGATGAGGTGTTGGTTCTAACTTTATGAGTTCTTGCTAGTCTTTAATTAGGCGAGGCTTTGCCAACTGTATTATGATTGCACATGGGGGCTATTCGCTCTCGCGTGTGAGCACTTAGATAAATTTGAAGTTATATTCGACAAATTGTTCATTAAATCTGCGTTAATTCTTCTGATAATTGATTTAACACGTTATTGAGGTTGTCATATCATTGATGATTGCTTCATTGCTGAACTCAATCAGCAAAATAAAATGAAATTAAGTTTGTATATAAAAAATCAGAGGAGAAGCTTGTGCCTTTGCTAATCGTTAATTTGAAAGACATGATGGTCTTAGTATAATGTTTTCTATTAAGCACAAATGGTGAAATCCGATCGGCTTTTAAGTTAATAGGGGAATTTTTACCCTATTTATCCCTTCACAAAAAGAATATAATTTGATCACTTAGGTGTTATATAGCCTTTTGATTGGAGTAATTAATGGAAAGTAAAATAGAAACATCCCCCGCTGGGTATGAATTGCATGCAATAAAGCCAAATGAGTTTAAGCAGCAACCTTATAATTCTAAAGATAAACTCTCCAGAACAACCGATAGTTGCGTCAAGCTAGTAGTAGAATATATTGGAGATAGGGCGCCATTAAAACAAACTTCAAAACGTTTTTTTAATAAATTTCAGCACGATAAACGTATAGTGACAGCTTTATTGGCTTTTGTTGCTCAAGGTAATCAATACAAAGCAGAGCAGTTATCAAATCCTAAGCACTTTTAATATAGGCGCGGTTTTCTGGACACAAAAAAAGGTTTATTAAGAGCTATTCTTCTTAATACAAAGAGGAGAATAAAATGTCTAAAAAGCGAGCTTATTATACGGCGGCCAAGAAAGCAAAAATAA
>JACCWN010000158.1 GCA_013697625.1 Legionella sp. | reverse complement strand
CTAATGCTTTTGTTAATACACTCGCTTTTATTGCTGCTGTGTAGTGTGTTACTTGTCTCATCATTCATTCCAATTCGCCCGCAGATTATTTAATTCAGAGGCGACAACTTTCCTGAAACCGGGGGGTAACGCTAATCCCGCGATAGTTTGGGGCATTTTTAACATGTGGCTTTCAATTGCTGGATGAGTATATTCTTCTCGCGCTTTTACTTGAATATTTTCCATCCATTGGACAAATAATTGTTGAGCCTCAGAAGAAAACTTAAGACAGGTTGAATCTCCATGTTCGTTATCAAATCTTAAATGGTGTAGTTTTTCAAAGACTTTGTAATAACTAGCCTTTGCCGTTTGATTTGGTGCACGGTCTCGCCATTCCCATGTACCTATGTCATCAGGCCAAACAGCAAATTGAAAACGTTGAATCAAGCCATCGTCCGCAGTCCCCTTAATCGCCTCACGAACTAAACTAGCAATTTTAGAAGGTTGAATACCGCCAATTACTGACAAGGTACAATATTTTACGTCTATTGTTCCTCTACCAATTCGATCGTATACAAAATGGCCATTACCATCAAAACACTCCAGGTAAAATGCGCGATCTTCTTGGTATTCTTCTTTAGTGAGCTTAGCTAACCATCCAGCGAGTTCATCTCTAGACAATATTAAGCCATTTGAATTTTCATTGAGTAATTCTCCAAGTTTTTCAATTGTAGCATCATTGATTATTAACCTTGGACGAGTTGGGGGTGAAAAATGTTGCTCATTGTTTTTTAAAGCTTTCTTGGCTTCGTCAATTTTCCCTTTTTGTATGGCTTTTTTAGCGTTTTGCCTAGCAATACTTTCCGTTATTTCTGCTAAGAGACATGCCTCTTTATGTTGTTGTAAATCTTCCTTATATTGCTCAGCCATCCTCATTTCGATTTGACGAAGAGGTTTAAGTGCCTCTTTCATACTAGGACTTTTCATTGCAGAAGGTCGTCCAATAATTATTCCCCATTGATTGGGTGTTACCGTCCAATCATCATTTTGTTTTGGGCAAATTAAAACTTTTCGCCCAAGTAATCCTGATAGCCCAATAATTGCAGCAACAGCTACAAAATCGGGGGGACTTTGCTGGCGATCCGCAACATCAAAAATGTAATCCCTTATAGATGGTGGTAGCATTTCCGGTTCAAGAGGTATCACACTGGGTTGAGAATATGGCAAATCTATAGGAGTTAGCTCTAGAGAGAGTGCCTGATTAATGCATTCACGTACAGCTTCTAATCCCTTAAGCTGCATCATGTCATTAAAGTCAGATGCCCAATCCGGACGATTTCCATCAAAATAGGGTGCAACAAATATTCCTCTCACAGCTTTTGCAGCCTCTTTTGCTTTGCTTAATCCAGGGTTTCCATTAGTTTTATGATCGTCATCAGCACAAAGAATAATCGGTAAATCAGGAAATTTATTGCGTATAATTTTTGTGACAGCTATTAAATTTCCAGCATTAAAGGTAGTCACCACCGGGTATCCAGTAGCTTCATGAATAGTTTCTGAGGTCGCTATCCCTTCAGCAATACATAGCACTGGCGCTTTTTCTATATTGCCTATCGTATAATAGCATCCATTAATTCGACCGCCGGCTAAAAACCGTTTCTCACCATGCTGGTCAATAAATTGCAATGAATGTAACAGGTGGTTTTCATCATACAGAGGAATAACTAATGAATTATTGTAGATCTTGATTCCGTTGGCTTTAATTCGCTTTTTTGTAAGATAGCTATGAACGCTCTCTGAAGCTAAGTGTGCTTTTCTCCAAATCTCTGCGGCTTTGGTTTGCGCCCTTCCTCTGCGCTGCTTTTCTTCAGTCTCTCGCACAAGACGAATGCTGGCCATTTTTTCTTTATATCTGGCTTTTTCTGCAGATGATAATTCACGATTAAAATTTGCACACCAATCTTGTTTTAACCCTATACGCCAGTCACCAAAGCACCCAGCAACAATATCTCCGTCAGCGTGCAAGATATACCAACCAGCATCATCACCTTGTTTTCCATTACTAGAAAATCTATGGAGTACACCATCTGCTTTAATATCATTAGGAGGGATAATACCGGCAGCCTGAATTGCCGCATGAAATTGTTCTATTGGATCACTAGTTAAATTTCCATTATAATTCATAGTGTTCAACCTATTGATTCTTGTTAATACTTAACATTAATTGGTGAGAGGCTTCATCAAAATGAGCTTTGATGTAATCCTCTCCCATTCCGTATTTTTTGCTTCTCTCTATAAGCCGTATAAGAAATAGAAAAAGGACTAGCTCTTTGCTTTGCGTTTGCATACGCTTCCTTGGGTTAATTGATAACCAAAAGAATCCTTTTCAATAAATTGAATTACGTCCTCAACTCTCCACGCTGTTATTCTCGGACCGAGCTTAATTGGACTAGGAAATTTCCCTTCTTTCACAAGCTTCCATAGTTGAGATTTGCTAATTGGACATATTGCTGGAATAGGCGGTTTAGCTTTTTTATCACCAATAATTTGTGGTAATCGAAGAAACCCGGTAGATGGTAGTTGATACATAAAATGTCCTCTGTTGTGTAATTAAAAACAGAGTCATCTTATTAAGTATGATTAGTAAATGATAAAGGAATAAAGCCCCCCTTTTTTTTGGTGACTTTATGCTTGCAGTAGTGTCTCATCAATTTGACTAATATCAGTAGAGTAAGGCTTATCCTTTCGACGCTGTGGAATTAACTTGGCAGCATATCCAGCAAGTGTTGAAATTTTTGTATCAATAGTTATTCCAATGCATTCAAGTAGAGGCACGATATCTATCAAAAAATAATAAAATTTGCCGTTGTAACAGCGTTTATGGAAACTGTAGTAGCATGAAAGTCTTGCATTAGTCTTATTTTTATACATTATGATGAGAAAATTAACCAACCTCCATGCATAAGTATCCTGTGGTCTCTTCGCTTCAATATTAGGTAACAAGTTCAATTCTTTTTCTAGAGCTATTTGAAAGTCTACTGTTGGTTCTTGTAATGCATCATCAAGCTCAAGACTATCAAGTAGCTCAGTAATTGTTTTTTGGACTGACAATAATAGTTCTTTTCTTTTTCGATATTTATTTAAATCTTCATGTTCTTTAATCCCGATCATCCATTGCTTGATGTCAGTCAACCACTCATAAAAATCATCTTCGATGTCATATTCCTCTTGGATCTTTTTAAATAATTTTAAGAAACATATATGCTTTAGTATTTGATAATTAATTTTTTCCATTTCTATAGTTATTATCATAATTTAAGTGTCTCTAAATAATCAGCCCAATCTTGCATCATCTTTCGACGCTCTGGTAAATGAGCTGTTCGATTATAGGCTCGTCCATTTGGATCGCGCACGGCATGAGCTAATTGATGCTCAATAAGATGTGGCGGGATACCCAAAACCTCATCTAATAATGTTCTAGCAGTAGCGCGAAAACCATGTCCTGATGCCTCTTCTTTATTGATCCCTAAGCGTCGTAAAGCGGCCAAAACTGCGTTATCACTCATGGGACGTGTATTAGTTCTAGCAGAAGGGAAAACAAAAATACTGTTGCCAGTAAGTGGATAAAGTTCTTGAAGTATATCTATCGCTTGGCTAGCCAAGGGGACAATATGCGGCGTGTCTGTTTTGGTAACGATATAACTCCATTGCGCTGTCTCAAAATTGATATCAGCCCATTTTGCATGACGTAACTCTCCTGGGCGGACAAACACTAATGGTGCTAAACGTAAAGCGCAGCGCACTATAAGGGAGCCTTCATAACCATCAAATGACTTAAGAAGCTCACCAAATTGTTTTGGATCAGTTTGAGCAGCAAAATGTTTTACTTTAACCGGAGGTAATGAACCTTTTAAATCTTGTGATAAATCACGTTCAGCACGATTGGTGGCGACAGCGTAACGAAATACCTGACTACAGTTACTTAACGCTCTATGAGCTGTTTCTAAAGCACCACGGCCTTCAATTCGTCTTAGAACTTCCAACAAGATAGGAGGCGTTACTTCAGAAATAGATATACCACCTATCCAAGGAAATATATCACGCTCAAACCGCTGAATGATTTTATCAGAGTGGCTTGGTACCCAATTCGATGAATATTTAACAAACCACTCTCTGGCGATCATTTCAAAACTATTTGCTGTACGTTCTATATCCGCACGCTTCATAATCTTTCGGTGCTCACTGGGATCAATCTTATCAGCGACGAGTCTTCTTGCCTCATCACGTCTGTCTCTTGCCATGCTAAGACTTACATCAGGAAAAACACCCAGTGATATCCTTTTTTCTTTATCATTAAATCGATACTTTAATCTCCACCAAGTTTTGCCTTTAGGAGTGACTTCAAGATAAAGACCACCACCATCAAAAATGCGTTGGGTTTTATCGGTTGCTTTTATATTACGGAGTGAGACAGCAGATATTGGCATTTGGGGGCAACTCATTTAAGGCTAGGTAACTTGCCCCCAATGTTGCCCCCAAATATCATGGATGTCAATGGACGAAAAAAGACCTTGATGGCCTTAAATTTAATGTAACTACATTGATTTATAATGGTTTTAAGACGTTATTGGACGGTAATAATTATTAAGTTGGTGGAGGCGGCGGGAATCGAACCCGCTACCACCCCTTTTAACCTTTTCATGAAACACAATCAAAGACGATGAAAAACCAGGTCGATACTGAGCTATCGTTCTATCTCCTAAATGCACCAAGTTGTCCTTCATAGTCTGAAATTGTCTGCAGATGGTGCCGATTTGGTGCCGGTAATTTAGAACGCAGTCACCAGCAATTAATCCACTCAATAAATTTTTAATTCCGTAATTAACCCTTTACCAAGGCAAAGACGAAACTAAAATTCTTCTGGTAATTCGTCTTTTTGTAAAAATCCTAGCTGGACAGCTCGGGAAACTAAATATGCTTCATTTTTAGTGTAATGATAAACCTTGTACAAATCTCTTGATGTGCCGTCATGGAACTCATGAATCAAATCATTTAAATCCCAGCAATCAATATCATTATTTCGCCACTCATCGAATTTTTGTCCCAACTGTTCAATATGATGGTTAAGTTCACGAGTGTAGGCAATTTTACATAACTCACGTAACTTTTTGCGTGTTTTCCTGGAAAGCTCGGTATTGCTCATCTCTTGACTCCACTATTGAGATAAAGTGTCGATTACACCCGTACTAATCCTTTCCAAAACATCTATCGCCTTTTCATACTCTATCGCCGGTGCATTGTCATATACCATTTCTTCGATAAATTTTTGGTACCGCTCTTTCCATAATGGTTTATGCCTAAGTAATGACAATGATAGTTGGATTTCCGAACTTGGATCAACTGCATATTCCGGATGCTGATTTTTGAATTGCCTGGCATCATTGGTGATTATAGCTTTGGCTAAAACGTAAAAATCAGCACTGATCCTATCGGCCTTATTGATCGCATTCAAGTCATAGACATGTCGTATCAATGTTTCATCGTCAGCGTGATATGCGCGTTCAATGGCGGCAATCCGACGGGTAAGGCCAACCCACTTTTCAATGGCAGTTTCATTGACAGACACGCAATGGGTTGATGATGATTTGAATAAATTGATATTTTCCAGTGTTTGCTCAATCAAGGTTTTGACAGATAAATTTTCTACTGCAAGACGAACATCGGATAAGGTAAACTCCAACAGGATATGTGGTCTTAGCCCCGCACTAACCGGAAAAACAGACGGATAATTCATTTCAATGCGTAAATATTTTCCCTCATTACGAACCACAGGTATGCCGGTAACCAAGCCAGGAAGCATAAGACTTGAGTTAATTTGTGCCCTGAATTTCTTTAACTCCTTCAATGTTCGGGATTTGCTAAAACCTGAATCCCTTTGTTTGACTTGAATTTTGAAGTCCACGTCTTCAGACATACGGCATACAACTTTATGAGCCTTGGCCAAGCATGTTCCGCCACAAAATATCAAGCGAAAATAATCACTTTCCACTTCTGCAAGCGCATGAATGACTTGGGTAACGTAGTAGTCTTTTTCAATAACAGAACCCTCCAGGTCTAACATCTCACCTGTGGCTATAATCAATTCAAACAACTTCTCATTTAGCATTTATACTCTTCTCTACAATCAGCTTTCTGTTGCCATAATTCAGGTGCCCTCTATAACGGCTTTTTAATTGCACGACAGTACGCACAGGAACCTGTGTAGACAGGCCAGCATTATAAGCTTGTTCAGCGCTACCAGGCATCCATGCAACACCCAATTTGGTTAAAGCTTCTTTGCAAACCAGATCAAACCCGCCTTTAATCACGGGTCTATTAATATATTCTGATACATAGGCCTTAGCATAAACACCATACCCAATCTTAACTAATTCGCCCATGTCCACGAGATCGTTAACACATCGACTGATCTGTCGAGAACTACCCATATCTTCAATATCTTCACGCAAGACCACATTTCCAGCCATTTGCTGGATACGTTCTAGCACTTTGAATTTTAGACTGCTCTTATAGTAGAGCCTGTTCATGTAAATCTCCTATGATTGCCAAATATGGACATTTTTATTTAGTATAGCACAAAATTGATCGCCAAATATGGACAATTTAATAAAAAACAGGCTACACACCATTTGTATACGTACCTAACGAAAACGTCCATTAGGTGAAGATGTGACCAACAAAGATTCTCTACTCGGTGTGTAGAGAATTGTTCAAAATTATTAAAGGTCAGTCAGATAAAATTGTCTGAAATCCAAAGAGTAGCCCCATTTGATAATGAGTTCTCAGTATCATTTTTAGATGTCATGCTTAGATCTGCCTATTTAAGAAGGAAATTATACCTAAAATTTTGCACACAACCAGTTATGGCTTTGATTATCTAGGTCGATTTTTATTAGTAGCAATCAGCTAAATTGTTGGATAAGCTTGGAAATAGATAAGGGTTAATAACGACAGGTGATCACTCTGAATCGGCCTCCCTCTTTACCAAAACAAAAAAACCACAATGTTGATTCCAGATGACTTTAATATCGGCGAATATTCTGCACTACTCTCCCTACAATCTCGACATCAATATCATCGCTCACTTTAATATTTGGCCAATGATCATTCAAAGTCAGCAGTTCAAACTCCGGTGAAGTATAAGACAGCTTTTTGTATTGGCAAATAATTACATCTGGTTTACCACTAACTTTCACAACTACAAAGTCTCCAGGACTGGGGGGTACAGAAGGTTCTATCACCAACACATCATTTATTCTAAACTCCGGTATCATGCTGTCATCCGACATCTTTAATACAAATGTATCAACATCTAACTCTGGTGATAGTTCAGTGCTTACCGAAATAAAGCTCACATCATTCGATTGCTCTTGTTCCCGAATAGAATTGATATGCAGTTTTGCATTACAAGCCTGGCTATGATCTAACAGAGGAATCAACTGACTAAGATTTTTTGTGTTTTTTGCTTGACTCTCATCCGACAAACACATCAAAAAAGCAGCTGAAACTTCCAACGCCTCAGCAAGCTGCTTAATTTCCTCAGGCCCAGGTGTGCGTATTCCTCTTTCCCAATTGTTAATACGCGATTGTTTCAGATCATCTGTCAAATTAGCCAATGCTTTCTGAGTTAGCCCTTTTGCTTTTCTTGCCTCAGAAATACGTTGGCCAATCATTTCTTTAATGTTTATCACGGATGGTCTATTCCTAAAAAAAATTGCTTAACTATTGAAATACCACAATTAGTGCTATATAATATAGTTTAAATGCACTTTCTGTGCAAATACACAAAATTATTTTATTAATTTATCATAAAAAATAGAAAAAAACGAATTTAATATGGATTCAAGGGCTTCATTATGGATTTTGTAATTACCGAAGAAGAGCTGGCATCACTTAGTGGGCTGCCTCACATACATCAACTGGCCTATTTAAGAGGAGTTCGGCCCTACATGGACATCAAAACTGGAATTGTAGGGATTAAAAGACGTATTAGCTATCAATCCCTCTCAGAACAATTATACGTTGAGCCCCATCAGGGCATAAAAAGCCAATCTTTTTCCCGAGATCAAATGCGACGTGCGGTTATGGGATTAGCGCGTGCTGGCTTGATTTCGGTGCAATCGGAAGGGATGCAATTAATTTTAAAATGCGAATTAGCTACAAGGAATTTTTCCATCCAAAATAAAGCCGCCATAAACCCGCCACAGCAAGCCGCCATAAACCCACCCTATCAACCCCTTGTAAATACTGGGCCATCCCAGTTTGACCCCTTAAAAGCCGACATAGCTGAACCCCCAAAAGCCGCCATACCTCTAAAAGAAGATAATTATTATATTTATTTATTATCGCAATTTGAAAATTTCTGGAATGCGTATCCGCTAAAAAAATCACAACAAAAAGCTTGGGAGCAATTTCAAGCACTAAAGCCTG
>JACCWN010000130.1 GCA_013697625.1 Legionella sp. | reverse complement strand
AAACAAAGAAATGCAGAAGAAGCCACAATTGATTGGCAATTTACAACTGCGGATGCCAGAGTTAAATTGAAAAGGCTGTATCCTGTCTTTAATGTAATAGGACAGAATCACTGAAACGTTGTACTAGGGCAAATATTGATTTGGCTTACCGCTCGTGTAGGGCTTACAATCAGCTTCACAAGCCTTTTTGCTTGTTCTTGCTAATAGACTCGCTTCATTAATGGATTTCTGCATATTAGTATGATTGGACAGATGGGAAAAAAACAGTATACAATCTTAATTTTTTTATAAAAAGATTGTATATCAGATGGCGCATCCTAATATTATTCAAGTAATCTCTGACCTAAAAGCACAATATTCTATGCTACCTTGGTATAAAAAAATATTTTTTCCTAGGCGGTTGGCTAAGGCATTAAATCAACAGGAGATTGAGATTAGTGAGGTTTGTCATCGCTATCACTGTGCTTGGTTTTCCAGAAAATGGTTTCAATGTCTCATAGATTTTGGTGAATCGAATCTTTCAAAGGCATATCAGGCCAGTTTAATTAAAGATCAATTTGTAAATTACTCAGGAATTTGGGGGGAATTAAGATATCAATTTAGTATTTGGAGTAGATTAAGCCGTGGCACTTGGCAACTTTTTGAAAAAGCCTTGGAATATGAAAATCCTAATGATTATTTAGATTCTCCCAGTAATCACCTTATTACACCCATTAGTCAAAATTTAATTTCATCTGCACCTATTGAAGCAAAAACCCTATCTTCAGAAAAACAAAAACTCCTTGAAATCCAATCCACTGAAAGACAAAAAAAACTTATTTTTGAGAAACGTATTTTTCTTGAGAAAAAAGAAAAATTACAGATAAAAAGTACTAAATTACATCAATTTATTCAAGATGAGCTTAGAAGTCTTTCAGATAAACATGCTGCCTATTCAAAGTATATAGAGGAATGTAAAGCTTTGAGAGCGGAAATTGATGAAAAAGACACTAAGGCAAGAACAGCTGTAAGACTTTCACATAATGAGAGCTATGGCTCTTGGGAAACACATTATACTCAGGCGGTAATTCCTATTTATCCTTACCAAGGAAATTATATGCCTATCTCAGTGCCTCATCAGGTGTACGTGACTAAAGAAAAACCCATTTTTATTGCTGATGAAGAGGCAAGAGCAGCCGCTCGATTGCAGTGTACAGAAGTTCTATTGCGCTTACAAAAGAAGCAGACTGAATTTTTAGAGGCTTCAGAGTATCAGAGTATTTTTGAATCGTATTCGAACGTTGAGGCCCTTTCTCCTGTGAAACGAAAATTAGATTTTTTTATAGGAAGTGCTGATTTTATGGGAAAATTAGCCCTTATCGAGGATAAACACAATCTAACAGCCGCTCTTTTAGCATATAAAGAAATAGTCCATTCGATTCCTCTATTTCTTGCTAAATCCCCAAGGTTTAAAAAGCGAGATTATATCCCTAATAGTGAATATGCTAATTATCATATTGCAGCGTCTTATGTTCAACGTATTGGATTATTTGACAAGAACTTACAACGTCATGTTGCTCAATTTATGATCGGACAAGATTTTCCCAAAGAAGATTCAGAAACTATCTTTGCACAACATACGCCAGGAGCTGCCTGTTGATACTAATCAAACAATTTCCATAGGAATTTAATCATGGGAATTAAACGTCTCGATCATGTTAACTTTGTAATTCACGATCCTCATGCAACCCTGCATTTTATTGTGACATTATTGGATTGGTGTGATTGGCGAGGTTGCAGCTGACTATAAACAGTTATCATAATTTAGGGTTTATCTTGAGAAATCAAACCAATTATTTTCTCATTGTTAATTTGTGCCGTAATTAAAATACCCAAAAAGGATACTAAGGGAATCAGCATAAATGCATAATAAAAGACAGCTTTGCCTGGTTGTGATGTTTGTTGTAATAGGTCAAGCCCATGAGATTTAAAGCCATAGGTTATCAATAGAGTGGTCAATGCAATTCCAAAACTAATGGACATTTGCCTTCCTGCGTTAAATACTGCACTTGCTCGACCAACATCTTCTTGTTTAAAACCAATGATACTTGCCGTTTGAATGGGTGTTCCGCATAATCCA
>JACCWN010000129.1 GCA_013697625.1 Legionella sp. | reverse complement strand
ATTACGGCATGGATTAGATGTGTATTTCCGATTTTATAATGACGAAAGACCTCATGATTCACTAGGAAAATGCACTCCTTCGGAATTTTATGATGGCCTCAGGGATGCGGCATGATGAAAGAAAACGGCATGCTCTTAATGACGAAAATACCTTACATTCAAGCAGTATCAATGAGCTTCCCTCGTTCCTCGGGACTCCTCATTGACACCGCTTTCTCTTCAGGTAACCTGTCATCAGAAGCAATGCCTAGGTGTTCCAATAATTGGACAATTATAAATTGTAAGGGTTTACTGTCTCACCGATGGGGTCCACTTTAGTATTCAATCGACCATTTATGGAAATCTCTATGCCCGTGACATCAATGGCTATCTTGCACTGCCTCGTGCAAACAATTTAAATCATTTTGAAAGTGCTATTCATCTGCTAGATACATCTTATTACAACTTTGGGTTTATGGATAACCTCGGCAATATTGCATTTTATGAAAGCGGGGAAATTCCAATAAGAAAAGATTTGGCTGATGGAAAAATTGTAAGTCCTCCCTTCTTTGTGAAAGACAGTGCATTGGATGCGAAAAATGGCTGGATCCCCCTTAAAAATACGCCAGCAGATCAATCTCTGCCATATAAAATTATTCCTTTTGCCAACATGCCACACGTAACAAACCCAAGCCAAGGGTTTTTTGTCAACTCTAATAATGATCCCGTAGGATTAACTTTAAACAATTTACCTTTATCTAATAATTATTTACCCAATGGCGGCATCTATTATCTGGGATTTAAACAAGCCACAGGAGAACGTGCAGAACAAATAACTCGGCTTATTCAAGCAAAATTTAAAAAAAATCAAAAAATTTCCTTAAAGGACATGAAAGCAATCCAAACCAATACTCAATCTTTATTAGCGGAGCAGTTTGTGCCGTATATTTTAAAAGCTTTTGCACATGCAAAATCAAAAGATCCCGAAATGATTGAAGCGATTCATCGTCTACGCCAGTGGGATTTCACAACATCTGAGCATCAGGTTGCAGCTACAATTTTTTATCTTTGGCAAAGTTACTTTCTTGCTAATACGGTTGAAAAAACTCTATCAGAACATCATTTACCTCTTGTTACGTATCCAATTGCTACACAAACAATGCTCCATTTACTGAAAACATTTAATAAAACTTTTGGAATTGGATCATCAGGAATCAATTTTTTTAGCGTAAAAAATATTCATAACCCAAAGCATGCTCGCGATTATATAATTATAAACAGTTTGCATGAGGCACTTGAGAAATTAAAAAGCCCTGAATTTGCTAAGGCTTTTGCCTCATCCAAAAATCAAGATGATTATCATTGGGGAAAATTACACAGAGTGATTTTTAAAAATATTTTAGGACAGAATATTCCTCCTTCAGGAAGCATTGCCCGTGATGGCGGCATTGAAACAATAAATGCAGCAAATTTTAATGGATTAGCAACAAAACCTGATGATTTTATTTTTAGTTCTGGAGCTTCTTTAAGGCGTGTGATAGAAATAAGACCCAATGGAGTGATTAGCTTTGTTAGCCTGCCTGGTGGGGAAAGTGAAGAAGAGAAAAGCCCATTTTTTACAAACATGCTGAATAAATGGCTACAAGGCAAGTATTATCAAGAAAAATAAAACATCATTCGTGGGCGCCCTTAGCCTTTGTTATTAACCGTAGCCAAGAACTGCATGCTTAGAGCACCTCATCCGCCTTGCGGGCACCTTCTTCCCAATCTTTAAGAAGGAACCAAGGAAGAGGTTTATTAATAGTTAAGTGGATTTATCGCTACCCATTGCGCCAATGATAACAAATCTTTTATTAATGTTGATCTCAATTTTTTAGGAAAGTTACGTCTCGAAATGGAACATTAAGTCAATGCATCAGTAGGGCTTTTATCCCGGTAAAAAGTCTCCAACTTGAGCTTCCCATAAGGTTTTATATAAACCACCAAGCTTTAACAATTCTGCATGAGTGCCATCTTCAATAATATGTCCTTTATCAAATACCAGAATTCGGTCCATGTGCAGCAAAGTTGATAAGCGATGGGCGATGACAAGGGTGGTTTTTGAGCGCATTAATTCCCACAAACTTTCCTGAATATTCGCTTCTGTAATGGAATCAAGTGCGGAGGTGGCCTCATCCAAGATTAATATAGGCGCATTTTTTAATATGGCGCGGGCTATGGCAATGCGTTGACGTTGACCGCCTGAGAGCTTAACGCCGCGTTCTCCTACTAATGCATCATAACCATTAGGTAACAGGCTGATGAAGTCATGGGCGTGGGCTTGAATGGATGCGGCAATGACCTCATCATCAGTCGCGTCCGTCCTGCCATAACGGATGTTATCCAGTAAGCTTCGATGAAAAAGCATTGGGTCTTGAGGAATCATGGCAATGGCTTGTCTAAGACTGTCTTGGGTTACTTCAGAAATGTTTTGGCCATCGATAAGAATTTGACCACCTGTGATATCATAAAGTCGTAAAATCAAATTCACAAAAGTGGATTTACCTCCACCGGAATAACCAACCAAACCTACTTTTTGTCCTCGCTCAATAATAACCGATTTATTTTGGAATAAAGAAGGCAACCCATGATATTGAAATTCAACTTGATGAAAGACAATTTGACCTTGATCAACAATAAGCTTTTTAGCATGAACCATATCCTTTTGCTCAACTGTATTTTCAAGAAGCGCTAAAGCTTGGTGGACTGCACTCCAGTCTAAAACAAAATCTCTCAAACGATGCGAAAGCTCATAAACTGTATTGATTATATTAAAATTAAGCATAATCACCAATGCCACATCCCCGGGACTTAAGCTGCCTTTTTTAAATCCAAGAATTAAAAACACAATAAATCCTAAGGCATAAATGGATGTAAAAAACCCTAAAAATGCATAAAGCCAGGTGTGATAAATTCCTCCTTTTTGGGCGATGCTTATAAAGGTATTTTTTAGCCGTGTAAAACGCCTTAGCTCATAATTTTTGCCAGTAAATGTTTTTACACTCAACATATTGCTCAAGTAGTCCGCACACAAACCTACAATGTTGGATTTTTCTTCAGCATATTCTTTATTCAAAAGCATGCTCTTTTTCATTGAGAAAAAAGTAATCACAAGGAATAAGGATACCCACAAGATTAAGCTGACTGCAAAGATAGGGGCCACTAAAAAAAGCAGTGTTATAGAAATAGAAATCAATAGTAGAAAATAACAAAAAGGATTTATCAAAGTGAAAATTAGATGAGGTAAGTGTTGAAATACATCATTTAATTTTGACGTTAAACTGCCTGATAATTGATTCTGAAAAAAATCATAGGGGTAGTTATAAAGACGTTTCATAAAATGTTCAACAACATCCAGCCTAAATTTGGCCACGTATTTGGTCAAACAATAATCACTCAATATCCAACTGCCAACCAACATACACTGCAAAAGACCATAACCTGCAGCAATTAGCCAAAGATTGGTGCTTTGTCTACCCGAAACGGTGTCAATCAGATGCTTTACTAAAAATGGCTTTAGAGTATTGTCTATGGTGATAAAACACATCGCTACAAACATTCCAACCACATACCTTTGATAGGGAAGGGCCCTTTGAATAATAAAATGTAGTACACGCATACTGTGTGATCCCAAACAAAGCCATTTAATATTTTAAAATTAAGAAAAATGTTTAATCATTTTCTTAGCTAGGCGACAAGAAAACCGTTTGCTGTATTTACTAATAAATTCTTCACACTGAAATCCGCATTGTTGATAAAAACCATAAGCCTCATCATCTGTTTCACTGTATAGAGATTCAATTGGAAAATGAAAAAGTACATAAATTAGCATGGCCTTACCTAAACCTTGGGTTCTATTATTTTGAGCTACAGCAATATGCTTAATAATGGCGTGATTTTCTTCAAATTGAAGACCAACCACAGCCACTAACTCAGTTTTTAGAAATGCGCCTATCAAATGGTGACCGGGCTGAGTGTAGGATAAAAGCACTTGTTCCATTTTTTCAGGTGTAGGATCTCCCACACTTGGTTTAAGTATTTCAGACAGTCCAACAAAAGAGGTTGGAAGTTCTTTAAATTCAACCTTGGATTGCGGACTGTGATTGTGCATTATTTGATGCCATGATGTTTAAATGTCAATTATTATAACTGATTTAAGTGTGGTTTTGAGAGTTATGTTACTTATTCAAATTGTAAGAGATCCGTGAAAAATTAATAAATCCTCAGTTATTTAATACCTCACGAGCAAGATTTATGATGACTGCCTTATCTGCTTTCATTTTTTCCCAATTTACAATTGCCTTAGTATTTTGATTAAACTGAATACCATTTTCACATGACCATGAAATTTGATTTAATAAAGCATACATTGCAACAAGTCGTTTTTGCTCACTGTTGAGACCAATTTCTTCCATAATGGCTTGGGTATAGGTTTCACCATAGGAGGTACCATACCAACCTAACTTGATACGGCCCAAAGCTTCTAAAGGATCACCCTGTGTTAAGCCATCCAAATCGACCAAGCCATTAAATGCACCTTTATAAATCATAACATTTTTTGAACAAATATCACCGTAGTACATGGTCGGCTTTACTGACTCAAAGTATGAATTATATTCAGCATAGAGCTGACTTACAATCTGTTTTATTTCATTATCCATTACACCCGTTGATAGGCCGCGTTCTATAGATTCTTCTATCCATAATTTCATGCGTTCTGACCAACTATCACTGACATCATTATCTCCTCCCCAAATAACGCCATATTGAGTGGTAACGGGTAAAGTTTTTACTTTTCTAAAAATAACAGCAATTTCATGTGCCAATTTTAGGAGTTGATCCTTACTCAATAAGGCAATGACTTCGCCTAAATCTTGTCCTTCAATTTTACTTTGTATTTGATAACAAAAAGGAATGAGTTTTTGGCTGTAATCTTCAAATAATAGCTCAGGCACTTGAATACCTAAGGTTCTAAATTCCGGAATATGAACATGGGAGCCATACAAATACTTGCTTGTAGGACTTAAGCGGGCGATCACGTCTTTGTTAGAGAGGTTAACCCCATATACCTCATTACAAATCCCAATCGTTATACGGGTTATTGCCTTAGGCTGCTCTTTAAAATGATAACTAATAATCGTTTTAATCATCTCTTCATGCGATAATTCGGCATTGTTCATGAAATTTTTATTATCCTCTAAGTTCACTTTAAAACCAGTGAGTAGAGTATCAATTTTACGAGGTTGCAATGTCAAATAAAAAAACGGGTGAAGAGATAATCATTACTGAAAATTTAGCACATGAGTTGATTAGCAACCAATTTCCGCAATGGAGCCGCTTAACCATACAAGCTGTAAAAAATTGCGGTTGGGATAATCGAACCTTTCATTTAGGTCCAGACATGCTAATCCGCATGCCGAGTACTGGCGAATATGCAGGGCAAGCCGAAAAAGAACAAGCATGGTTGCCAAAGCTTGCCCCACATCTTCCACTTTCAATACCTGCTCCTATTGCCATGGGAAAACCGGAAGACATGTATCCTTGGAAATGGTCTATTAATCGTTGGCTGCCTGGAGAAACGGCAGCTGTTGGGACAATTGAGGATTTGTGTGACTTTGCTCGTAGTTTAGCTGAATTTCTTAAGGCTCTTCAGAGTATTGATTCAAGGGGTGGTCCTGTTGCAGGTGAGCATAGTTTTTATCGTGGTGGTGAGTTAGCCATTTATAATTCAGAAACTCGGCAAGCCATTGCGCAATTAAAAGATGATAACAAAGCCCAAATAGCAACTGAAATTTGGGAAAGGGCGCTAGCTACCTCTTGGCGGCAAGTGCCAGTTTGGGTGCATGGTGATATCAGTGTTGGGAACTTGCTAGTAAATTTTGGAAAATTAAGTGCAGTGATTGATTTTGGTCAACTGGCTGTAGGCGATCCCGCTTGTGATCTTGCTATTGCCTGGACATTATTTCAGGGTAAAAGCCGAGATATGTTCTATAAAACACTTCAACTCGATGAAGAGACTTGGGCACGAGGACGAGGTTGGACATTGTGGAAAGCATTGTGTTGGGCGTTTCCAGGTGAAAAACGAGTCGATTGGCGTGTTGTTGATGAAGTGTTTGCTGACTATAAACGGTTATCATAATTTAGGGTTTATCTTGAGAAATCAAACCAATTATTTTCTTATTGTTAATTTGTGCCGTAATTAAAATACCCAAAAAGGATACTAAGGGAATCAGCATAAATGCATAATAAAAGACAGCTTTGCCTGGTTGTGATGTTTGTTGTAATAGGTCAAGCTCATGAGATTTAAAGCCATAGGTTATCAATAGAGAGGTCAATGCAATTCCAAAACTAATGGACATTTGCCTTCCTGCGTTAAATACTGCACTTGCTCGACCAACATCTTCTTGTTTAAAACCAATGATACTTGCCGTTTGAATGGGTGTTCCGCATAATCCA
>JACCWN010000108.1 GCA_013697625.1 Legionella sp. | reverse complement strand
TTTTAATGCCTCAATCGCAACGCGTGCTTTGAATTCTGAACTGAATTTTTTATTAGCCATTTTGAAACCCCTGATACAATAGTTATATTCTACACTACTGTCTCATTTTTGGGGTCCACTACTGACCTCTGCGCTGGGAAGCCACTTGGATCTAGTTTTTAGACAGGAAAGTCTTTTATTTTACTATCATAGGTAGGTAACAGGACCACATTATAGGGTTGTTTTAGAAGCACCTGTCTCTTAGACGCAGCAACAGCAAATAATTACCGCCTAAAAACTTAAGTAATAATAAAACTTCTTCACTTTCGTAGATTAGTGCAACCCCACTTTTTAAAATTTAGCATAATGGCTCTGAGCAAGCGATTTTACTATACGCAAGAAGCTGACATAACTTGCGCATTATTTTCTGTCTTAGATGTCGATGAAAGAAAGGAATTGTGAAAGCCCTGTCTTAAATCAGATACCTTTGGAAGATTTTGGGGTTCCAAACGCCGCCTATGCGTTTCAGTCAAATTATAGTCCGATAAAACATATAAATTAGGTTTGTTAGACATAAATTTTGAATAACTCACGCTGTAAATATCTTTATTTTTAGAGTTTGGATCCAGGGTTTGCAAAGGATCTAAAAAATAAATACGAGAGGATTCAGCATTAGCTGCATCCAATTTAACTCCAACTATAAGTGTTGCATGTAATGTATGGCTAGTGTTTAAGTAATCTTTTTTATTCCAAGCCAAGATACGCGCATTTGAAAAAGCGCTCACACATTTGGCGCTGTTTGGCTTATAAGAATCAATTCCCAAGGGTCCTTTGGCTAATATAGGACCTGCTTGCTCTAATAAGATGTATAATTCTTGATCTGTTTGGGGCGCAGCGCAATTTTGAATATTTAAAAACTGATACAGCCACGACACAATTTTATCATGTTGGAGGGACTGGATGAGTTCGCAATGTTTATCTTCTTCGGGTAAATAAAAATTTGTATTATTGATATGGGACGCCATATCCTCAAATCCGAGTTCTACTAAGCAGGTTTCACCTGACTTATAAATTAATTCATTAATTATTACAAGCAAAGACTTCAAGCCTTTTGTAGTGCCTTCTTCAATAGCTATTTTTAAACAATTAAAGAATAACGCCCTTCTCATTGGAGAATCAATTGCCAGGCTTAATCGTGTTTTAAAATCAGCGGGGAGGTTAAGACCTAAAATATCAGGACAGGTGCACAAAAGTATAAGTTTATCCACAGTCAATTGTTCTGTAAATTGTTTGTAACAATATTCCAATAAATGAAGAGCGGCTGTTTCGTCTTTGTATTGTGTAACTGCCTTAAATTGAGAAGAGGTTTCCAGTGCGTGGAGCAAAAAACTGGAAAGCATCATAGGACCATCAAACCAGTTGGTATTACTTAATTGTGCGGTTTTTTTTAGAAGCTTATAGGTACCGGTTGAATCTATGGAAATTGTTCCATTTGGAGCATAACAAATTACTATATTTTTTGATTTATAATCCAAAACAATAGGACTTTTGGATTCCATAGGATCCGAAGGACATGGCTCGCTCGGCAAAGATTCTGGGCTAACAGATTGTTTGGGTAAGTCGCTGGTTACAGGTGCTGCTCTGTAAGCACGTAGTTTTTGTAAGCCTATATCATCTTTTCCTTCCATTACCAAAATCATACGTTCTGTTTCAGTGAATTTTTTTGCCTCATCTATTGCTAGTTTTCTTGAGCTTATTAAAGGATAAACTGTAATTAAATTAAGTTGTTCTTGGTCCGTAGTAGCTAATACTTCCTCTAAAGTTAATGATGGCCAAACGTCATTTTTTAGATTTTTTAGATAACTTGATAATCTATCTATCTTTGAATAATCTTCTCTTTTATTGCGATAACAGTTCCTGAGGTAATCAAGACTAAGATTGGTTTGTTCTGCAAGGCGCTCAACAACTGGTAATCTGTCGTGAATAATAACCTGTGGAATTAATTTTTCTGCTTGCCTATCTATTGCCGGATTAAAACTGTCAATTGGAGCAGCCACTGCTGGCTGTTGAGTCGCTAAAGGATTGATTGCTGGTTTTAGTTCTCTCCAATAGGCTTGTAGATTATGCCATCCTTTTTCATTTGTATTCGTGGCTATAAACATACGTTCGATTTCAGATAAGGCCTTTGCTTCTGGGATTGTTAATTTTCCTTGCTGTATGCACTGGTAAAGAGTATTCAAATTCGCTGATTCTTGCACAGAGGTAGCCAGAACTTCGTCTAAGGTAAGCGCGGGTATTTTATTATTAAAATGGTTTTTTAAGTAAATTAAAAGCTGAGCTATACGACTATAGCGTCCATCATCCGTTGTAAAACATTCAGCCATATAAGCCAGGCTTAAGCCTGTAGATTCAGCTTGATATCGCAAAAATATGGCTTCTGTTGAAGAAATATGGATACCGGCTTTGCTACTTTCTTTATAAGTTTCTTCAGAAGCCATGGGTGTAGGCTGGGAGTTGAATTGGTTATAAAAACCTGAATCCTCTTGTTGACAATCGTATATCCTTCTTTTTTCGGGGTCACCGAGCACATCATAAGCAGCTTGGATATCTTTAAATTTAGTATCATCGCCAGATTTATCAGGGTGATGTCGTAATGCTAATTTATGGTATGCTTTGGTAATAGCTTTTGTAGTCGCTTTTTTCTCAACGCCCAAGACTTCATAATAATTTGTCATAGAATTCCTTCTTCAAAATGAGGAATATATTATCACATTGAGTTTTATTATGCTATAAAAAACGGTTCAAATGTCAAACCAAAATGAAAATGTTCCCTTTTGTTTAATAAAAGTTCGACGAGGGCGCGGAGCGCATGAGGCGAACACTTTCTTTAAAAAATATATAATTTGTTATTGAGCTTGTGGGTATGTGGGCGAGAAGTTTGCGAGTGTGTATTAACTGTGGTCAACTCGCCTATTGAGTTGTCCATAGTTTATGCACACGGTCCCTCGGACGCAAACCGGTCCGGAGGACTCGTCCACATATCCATTTCTACTGGCAATTTCTTAAGTGACTGCGAGTGGGTTTTCCTTCGCTGCAGGCCAAGGAAGGTCGAAGACCGAGGCCTGTAGTCCCTGGTAGCCTTAGGGCCGGATGTTTTGCCGAAGGCAAAATATAAGGCATACGACAAGGCGTCAGTCATTGGGGAGCGCAGATT
>JACCWN010000079.1 GCA_013697625.1 Legionella sp. | reverse complement strand
TATAATATCGCAAAAACTAGTTCAAAAAAAGCGTTATCTCATAAAAAATATTGTGAATTGACTAAGTTTCGATAAGTAATTGGCTTGAAATTAATAGTGCCTATTTTTGGATGCGGAATTTAGGATGTTTGCTGTTATGGAAGAAAAAGGTGCGGTGGGTGTAGCTGCTCCTCAAATAGGTATTAGTAAACGAGTCATCGTGTTTAGCACTTCCTATACTAAAAGACGCAAGCCTAAACACCCGATCCCTGACACTGCATTGATAAATCCCTCTTTAAATGTCTTATCAGACGAGGTACAGATGGACTATGAAGGCTGCCTAAATTGTGGTGAAATAATGGGGCAGGTTCCAAGAGCAATGGAGATAGAATATTCAGGCTTTGATATAAATGGTAATTTTATTACTAAAAAGGCAACAGAGCTAGAAGCAAGAATCCTTCAACATGAAATCGATCATCTCGATGGTATTTTGTTCTTAGATCGTGTCAAAGATAAGGAATCATTAACAACCATATCGGAATTACGAAATAAGGCTTAGAAACTATGAAGCATAAAACACGAATCATTTTAGCTGGCACACTAGGAAACCTAATCGAGGCCTTCGATATGGCGATTTGTGGTTTATTATCTGTTTATCTAGCTAAGTATCTGATCGGTGATACCCATAAAGGTATATTTCTTGTGTTTTTAACTTTTTTTGCGGGATATTTAGCTAGACCTCTTGGTGCTGTATTAATGGGTTTACTTTCAGATCTCTATGGCAGGAAAATTATTCTTGCTGCATCGATTTTAACAATGGGGTTAGCAACTTCTATTATTGGATTTATCCCCCCCAATAGCATCATAGGCGTTGGTTCTATAGCTATGTTGTTGTTCTTACGCGTGCTTCAAAGTTTCTGTTGTGGCGCAGAATATCTGAATTCTTCTGCATATTTGGTTGAAAATGCCATTGCTTCAAAGAAAGGATATACAGGAAGTTGGGCCTCCTTTGGAGCCATGTCAGGAATGATGGTGGCATCTTTAGTTACATTGATAGTAACTAATTTAAGTCACGAATATCCTGATTTGGAATGGCTTATCTGGCGAATCCCTTTTGTATTAGCTTTATTAGGTTCATCTATTGGTTTATATATTCGTCTATTCATACCCGAGAGCTTTGAATACATTATCTACTACGCAGATAGGCCTAAGCCAAAATTAAATAATTTGTTTAATGATGCATTTCAATACATTAAGACAAATAAACTCAAATCATTATATGTTTTTTTATTAAGCTGTTTGGGAGTTACAACAACCTTTCAGATTTTTATATATGGACCCATGCAAGCCCATCTTTATGGTCACTTTAGCGATCATGATATAATGATTTCAAATATTATTTCACTGTTCGTTTTGCTATGCGTATTTCCTATAGTAGGCAAATTGTCCGATAAAATTAATCGCGAAAAAATTGTAGGCACTGCATGTGTAGGGTTTTTAATCTTAGCTCAACCCTTCTTTTATTTTTTATCTCAAGGTAAGTATTATCAATTAATCTTCATACAGGCTTTTATTGCAATCCCTGCTGGAGCCTATTATGCAACCGTACCTGTCATGTTAGCTGAAATGTTTCCACTTAGATTACGTTGTACTGTGTTGTCAGTGCTATACTCCGTTGCCGCAAGTCTAGCTGCAGGCTTAGCCCCCTTGTTATCTTTAATTTTAGTTAAAAAAACAGGGGTAGCATCCTCACCTTTCATTTTAATTTATATATTGGTGGCTAGCCTATTCATAACAAAGAGTTTGCAAATATTAATGGATAGAAAATTCAAGAGTAAATTAGAGTCTAGTGGTAATTATGTTGATTAATCCTTTACTAAAGATAGATTATTACAACAAAATCATACAATGTACCAAGCGATCTAAAGATATTTATACATATTTTTGTTTTAAATATAGGATATATGTAAATGAAACATCTTAATAAATTTGCCTGGGTAGCGTTAATTTTTTTTATCTTCGCTTCCCTAGCTATGAATTACCATTCTGGCAGTAGACCCTTTGAAGGTGTACTACTTACTTTACCACTACCAATATTATTTCTTTTATGGTCTACAAAAATTTATTCTTTGATACCCTTATTAAATGAACAAAGATATTACTATGATGCTGTCTTATTTAGATTGGATTTATACCTTTTAACAACTAGTTTTTTTATAGGAACTTTATTACTAATAATTTTTAGTTATAATAATGCTGATGTAAAAAGTTGGTGGGCGCTTGGATTGTATCTGATGTGTTTTTATGGGTTGATTTTTTCTTTATTTTATTCTCTGATATGTAAGGTATTATTTTTTAGAAAAAAATTTTATACCTTCATTTTCTCTTTTCTTATTATATTTTGGATTTTATTGTGTAGATTCTTACCTTCATATATTACCATTGATTTTATAGCTATAGATACGTTCTTATTTG
>JACCWN010000078.1 GCA_013697625.1 Legionella sp. | reverse complement strand
GAATACCGTATATCCTGCATCAATAGCCTTTATTCCAAGTGCCGTAGCCAAGTGTGTTTTACCTACTCCTGGAGGCCCTATAAATACGATATTTTCTCGATTATCTATAAATTGAAAATCCAGTAATGTTCATTGAAAATCCGGTTTTTTGCCAATTTAGCAATTCGCCACAGACAGGATTAATGAGGGTCGCAGCGGCTAGGATACTAGTCCTGAATTGTTCGACCCTCTAGAAGACTTTTTTATTGTAAAGAGGCGCTGTTATGGAGCAGTAGTAATGCATATGGCCTTATGTACACCATTCTGGCACCACTTTGTACAGACACTACTTGCAGTTTGATTAGCTTCTACATTATATCTTCCTTTATTTTCATAACCCCCTTCTGCATTAGTGCATTGACATGCAACTAATGTGCATTGCCCGAGGGCCATAGATGGGCTAGAGATTACTATCATAATAGGGAACATCAAACTAATACCTAATGTTTTGAAGTTATATTTGGAATTATTTTTTTCATTATTTTTTTTCATGTTATTTCCCCTTCTTTGGGAGCATTATGAAGACAAATAAATTAATATCTATTTAAATTATAGATTAGAATTAATTAATGGGTTAAATTACATTAAAGGGGCAAAAGCGACATGGACCACTGTAAATAGCCCTTAATTTAATCACATCAACCGAAATCAAAAAAATTATCTCTCAATAAATCGCACTAGTTTTTACTTGTTAAACTGGTAACAAGCTATATTGTATAAGGCATCAATCAGTTAGAGTCCATGTAAAAACTAATCGCATAAAAATTTAATGGATTACGCATAAGTTCCCCTTTGAAAACTAATCGTATAACACCCATTCTGCGCTCAGTTTTCTGTCAACCCATCGTATAATTGGTTTTATTGGGGTCCTGTGTACAACAATGGCATTCGGTTAAGGAAATAAAGCTCCACTGAATTCACCTAAGCTTACTTTTTATCATGATAATTCAATACTCCTAACAACGAGTTTAATCGTAGTAAAGCTCAACCGAATGCCATTGTTGTACACAGGACCCCTTGTAGAGCCATTTATTTTTAAATGACAATGGCTTCTGCCGTGGTTTTGGTAAGACCCGTAGAGATACTAGCAATCCCTACAGCTCCCAGAGAGGCTGCCTGTTTCTTTAACTCAGCCAAAATGGACGCTTGAGAAATGGTCATTCCCACCATAGTGTAATTTTCAGCACTTACCCGACCTATGACTTGATAATGTTTGGGTATGTCAGCTTGAGAAAAGACTTTTATTTGCTCAGAACGGGTTGGTTTTAAATGCTTGCCTGTTGTGGATACGGCATCGCCATTGCTAACCATCGCGTTCATATCGGCGCTAGAACACCCTGTTAAGGATAGAGCTGACAAAGCCATGGCGCTGATTAACGTGAGTCTTATTTTCATTGTTTTTCTCCATTTTAGTTTAATTTACCTTATCTCCAAGGGATTTTTCTCAAATTTTCCGACAAAATCAGGATGCTCAAAATACCTAACCTTCTTGCAGCGAATTGGTTTTATCCCATGAAGAAAGATAAATTGTTCATCATAAGGCAACTCACGAATTTCATTCATTTGAATGAGATCAACCCCTGTTTCTTGTACGCTCTCGCCATCTCCCTTAGATACATTACCGCCAAACACCTGCATTTTTTGACGCGAATCGCCTTTGTTGGTCGACAATGTTTTGGTCATCACGGTCTTCTTGCCAGCTAAGGCTTGGATCCATTGCATGGTTGGCACATCATCATTAGTAAAGATTTGTTTTAAAGGGACGCTTAAAAATAAGTCTGGCTTGGAAAACATTTTAATCTGTTCTAAGGTTTGAAAAATTGTCCAAACAATAACGCCACGGCTACGCATGACTTCGATGCATTGTTCAACATCGGGACAGGCGCCAAGTTGCGCCAGTTCTTCCAATAAGAAGAGCATTTTTTTCTTAGGCAGTTCAGATGGATTGGCTTGTATAATCATGCTCATTAATAAGGACATGATCATTCTAAATAAACGATTATGCTCTTTCACTTGATCTTCAGGAAGGAGCACAAAAATATCAATATCGCCCTTGAGAAAGTCACGTAAATCAAAATTGCTTTCAGATAAGGTGTCTTGAATATTGCTATCTCCTATCCAATCAATTTGACGGTAGCTTGTTGAAAGAATGCTTCCCCGCTCATCGGCTCCTACGCGGTTAATTTGATTGGCTGCCGCCCCTGCCCTGCCATCTAACTGCGACATTTGCTCAAATGTCTGAATCGCTTCCTCCACACTTTCAGACATCAGAGAATACAACAAAGATAAACCGCGCGAAGACGGTTCAAGGCTCATCATGTAATCGATATAGCCTCGAATTAAAATCTTCCCATTCTCATCAAAATGGTTAGAGTAACCGCCTTCATTGATGACAAAAGAAGCTGCAAATGGGGTCGTGTGGAGCAACTGACAAAAACCGGTTAAGATTTACCCCAACAAATTGAGCGTTAGTTATACATAGAAAGCTCAAAACAACCGTTTTAGTTTAAGGTATTTTTCATATTCAGGGTAAATAATTTAACTTTTAGTGTATTAATTGTTTATTTTATTGGAGAAAATTTGAAATGCCGGTTTTTGTCAGTTGCTCCACATGACCCCTTCTTAAGGGCTTAATTTTTTTTTGGGTTTGTGTGTCGATTGCCTCAACGGCTTTTTATCTTGAACTTGGTTCCTCCGGACCTATGATCTCAACATTAAAATTCAATCTAATCTATAATTCAAATAGATATTATTTTTTTTTGTCTCCATAATGCACAAGGGGTAAATACATGAAAATAAATATAATGAAAAAATTATTCCCAAATAACTTTAAAAAATTAGGAATTATTAGTTTGATGTTCCCTATCATGATAGTGATCTCGAGCCCGTCTATGGCCCTCGGCCCATGCACATTAGTTGCATGTCAATGCAGTATCGGAGATGGGGATTATAAAAATATAGGAAGATACTCTGTACCGGCTAATCAATCTGCAAATGATGTCTGTATATCGGAGTGTCCAAAAAAATTTGGTGTATGGATGGCCTTATGCATTACTACTGCTCCATAACAGCATTATTTAGATACTCTAAAGCTTCTTCTCACATCTCGCACCAACCCAGACGTAATTTTTAATTAATGGTCCACTGAAAATTTTAGAGCAACAATTCATTAATTACTCAACTCCTATCGGTTGGCACGGAAGATCCCCTCTCCCCAAAAGGAAA
>JACCWN010000077.1 GCA_013697625.1 Legionella sp. | reverse complement strand
TCAAGGTCGAAATCATGCGGTTTTTTGAAAACATTGCTCAACACAATGATAAATTAAGCACATTATTGACTAAAAACTTCCAGATCATTGGTGTGTAGAAACCGAAAACTGATTTGCATTAGGTATAGATCAGTATTTGGAATCCAGAAGCCCGGATGAAAATGAACCTTTATTTAAAACTCGTTACGGCACACGCTTGCAGACCTTGGATGTTTACCGAATATCTCAAAGGGTCTTAAAGCAAGCGTTGGCTTTTTTACCAGAATCTGAAAAGTTTGAATTTACACCACATAAGCTGCGTCATACCTTTCTAAAAAAGGTTACTGATAAGCATGGGGTTCATTTTGCACAAGAGCTTAGTGGGAACGTGTCAATTAAAGAAATTTTTCGTTATGCAAAACCTAGTCAAGATGAAATGCAGTCATCGATTGAAGCGTTGTTTGAAGGGTAGAATGAAAACTAATTTGAAATATAGTAACATATATGTTACTATATAAGGTATGAAAATAAGAATAGAAAGTTATATAACAGAAGATGGTATTGAGCCATTTAATAAGTGGTTTAATAAATTGAATGCTATTGCTGCTGCAAAGGTATCTACTGCTTTATATAGAATGGAACTTGGAAATTATTCAAATATAAAATCTCTTGGTGAGGGGGTTTATGAATATAAAATTGACTTTGGTCCTGGGTATCGGGTTTACTTTGGTCAGGATGGTGAAGAGTTAATAGTTTTAGTTGGTGGAGGATCTAAAAAACAGCAGGATAAGGCCATCAAAATGGCCAAGCATTATTGGCAAGAATATAAATTAGCAAAAAAGCGAGGGTAACATTATGGCCTTAACAAGAAATTTTAAAAATACAATTCGAGATAGAGCTCAAAAAGATTCAGATTTTAGAAAGGCATTGTTGATAGAAGCTGTAAATTCTTTATTAGCAGATGAAATCGATGTGGCTAAGTCTTTATTAAAAGATTATATAAATGCTTCAATTTTATTTGAACCTTTAGCAAAACGAGTCGATAAAAACAGTAAAAGTTTGCAGCGAATGTTTAGTGCAAGTGGAAATCCAACAGCACAATCATTATTTTCAGTAATTCATGTTTTGCAAGAAGCAGAAGGAATAAAGCTTACAGTGAGCGAAGTTCACTAGATGATGATCTTTAGGAAAAAAAGTTCCGTCTTCATCTAATTTATTGCCCAAAAACTGCCTCTACGTACATGATAGACCATTTACAGAGCTAACATTTGACACCCGTAATTAATGTCCTTATACTGTTCACAGTATATTACTATTGGTCAGATTAAGAGAATTTCTGCATATTTTTTTTATTTCGTTGAGCCATATAATGAAATGGGAAAATCTTTAATAAAAAATTGAATATTTTACTGGAAAAAATTAAGAGGGTCCATCAAAACCTGTGATCAAAATCAGAAATTATCTTATCCAATTCAAATCTTTTAATTAATCAAAGGGTATATTATGCCGCGCTATGAAATTAACAATTTATCTTCACAATTAAAGGCAATTGTTACCTATCCAAAAGCATCAGCGAGTGTTCTTTATCTACAATTTAAGAATAATACCCAACAAGCATATGAACCAAGCCAAGTTTTTGGTGTCATTGAAAGATTGGTTGATAAATCTCACCAGGGTGCATATCAGATACCTGAAGAAATTGAAAAAACACTAAGATCTGAATTTTCCTACCTATTAGCAGAAAAATGTGAATTGGAAATAAAGGAAGAAGCGCGCGCATTATTGAAAGTCCCAAAAAGCAAGAAACCAGATGAATTAGTAGGATCTGAAAAATCAACAGCGACACATTCTGCTTATCCCCTTAATAATCCTTTGTGGTCTGAAGCCAGAGAGACTATTGTCAAAACTTCTTTATCCCTTCTATCGAGTATTCCTGCTGATGAAATAGTTGTCGCCCCGGGTAGGTCGCCATTTTTTCATGCTTTAGTATTGCAAGAATATCGTTCGAACATTTTTAGTTTTGCATTCTCACGACATTGTTATTTGAAAGAATCATTCCCAACATCTCCGCAACTTCAGTGCATAAGACACTACTTAGAGTCCATTGGATTAACTCCAACAAAATTAATAAATAGTCCCTCTATTCATCTTATTGATTATGTTGAAAGTTTCGGCACGATTGAAAGTTTATTATTTTTATTTGCACATTGGTTGCATGACATCAAAGCAGGCACTGTCACTGATGCGAAGACCTGGTTCAATTCATCTAATAAAGCTCAAGAATATGAATTGTTTTTCAATAAGCTGAAGATTTATGGGCTACAAAATCCTTGCCCCATGTCTTCATTGTTTCCTCATTTTAAGCAAGTTCCTTATATCAATGTTCCCTTACCTGGGGCTCTTAAAATGTACCTAAGTCAAAATAGGGCTTATGTACCCTTACCCTTTTATCCGGTGAAATGCTGGGAAATAATGCCCAATTTGAAAGAGACTGATCCTGACTACTATGATATGGCCCTAAAAGAAAAAGAATTGCTTTTGGCAGAAGTGCATAAGGTACAACCCAATAGCCAGGTTGAAGGATATAGCACAGCAGCACTGATTGCAGCATCAAGAAAAAATATGACTATCGACACAACCACCAAAGCTGTTCCACATAATAGCGTAGTAGAACAGGAACGAACAAACTCTCTATTATAAGGGTTTTAAGTACTAGGGCTAAAAATGAACTAAAGACATCTCCCTTAGAATAGGATACATCCTCACTATCAGTGGAAAACTTAATATTTTAAGAATTACTTGAGCAAACTGGAAAACAATTGTATTGAACAATGGGGATCTAGATTTACCACGAACCAAAGAATTATCTCAATTAATAACTGAAGGAATTTTCATGCAGAATAAAACTATAGTTTTTGATATTGATTCCACCATTGCCACGGGATTTGAAGGTATGAGTCCTGCTACTCTAGAAAGAGAATATCCATGGGTATCCATTTTTAAAAGAAATGGCCTGTATATTGATGCTATTGTGCCAAATATCATCCACCCAGGCGTTGTTGAGCTAATTCAATACATTGATAAGATGCCGAATACAAGAATGTCTTTTTTTAGCGCCCGCGATGAAAAGATCATTAATCCCTTAGTTGAGAAATTATTTTGTTTGGCTCTTGGTAGACCTAGATATGAGGCGATTAAAGATCAGATAATTGTTGGTTCCAAAGATGATTTGACAGGTATGGTTGAGAGCTCTAAGCAAACACAACTTAAAAATTATGGACCCATGTTTGTAGGAAACAAGAAGAAAAACTTAAACAAAGTTTTAAAGCCTGGGGAAGACATTGCCTGGACTGTTCTTTTCGAAGATGATTCGTCATACAGCTATTATGGCCAAGAAAAAAACCTATTAAAAACCCTTGGCGCCACAGACCTAGACTTTGATGAAGCATTTAGTAAACCAACTAGAAGTTCAAAATTAGAAAGAAGAGGAACTTTTGCCAATATAAATCATATATTTCGTCTGGCAGGAGTCTTCTTTGAGGCACTGGACATTGCTACAAAGGATGGAAAAACGCTTGCCGATGCTCTGTTCCAAATTCAATTTAAAGAAAATAAAGAAGCCAAAGATGAAAACCCAAGGACCTTTGATGAAGAGTCGTATTGGAAGATGGATTACTATGAGCTTGGCTTGGAAATATTAAGACAAATTAATCCAAGTCTCTGTTTTTTTAACCCAGAAGCCCCTCTTATGCACCAAACAAACACTACAGAAAGTGAATTGACCGCAAAAGAAATGTCTTGCGACCCTTGGTATTTAGATATGATGTTTGATGCCATAGATCAAAAAAATTCTGTAGAATTGCTTACAAGGTTGAAACTACGTGGGGCTGATTTTAATGTTAAAAATAAACATGGGAGTACCCTATTAAATAATGCGGTATTAAGACTTCCTTCGTTTAACCCACAGGTGATGGCAGATTTGGTTAGAGGGGGATACACAGCAGAGCGCAATGCAGATACGATGAAACGCTCTCAAAAGTATCTTCTTGAAAGCGCACAAACTCAATTAGACAAGGCACTAACACTGATAGACTTTTTATTAGAAAATGGAGCCAGTCCACGTATAAGCGGGGTGAATGGGATAACGCCATTATCTTTGTTACTCCAAGAAATAAACTTGAGCCACATAGATATTACGGTCGTTCAAGTGCTTGATCGTTTTATCAACCATGAAGCAGATGTCAATGCTGTTGATAATGAAGGTAAAACTGCTTTGCACGAGGCAGTAAGATCCGGTAATGTAGCTGCCATTGATTATTTGATTAAACATGAGGCAAAGGTTGATACACAATGCAAAGAGGGATGGACCCCCTTGCATTATGCTGCTGAATGGGGACACCCCCATGCAACGACATTATTGCTTCAGAATGGAGCTAGCCCTAATAAAACCAATAAAGATGGATTAACGCCTTCTCAACTGACGGCGAAAGCTATAGGGCGCGACTGCAATCGCAAGGTAAAAAGTAAATATATTGAAGTACAAGAAATTATAGCAGAGCATATTCGCAAGAAGCAAAAAGAAGAAAAGGATGAGTTACCAACCTCCCCTGATAGGAATTATGAAAATCAATTTCAACGCCCTCAAAGTGATTCCTGTTTTATTGAACGCCATAGCTTATTTGATAACATAAGCACGCATTTTAGCAAATCGCGGCCAGAAATTTTAGTATTAAATGGCTTAAGAGGTATTGGAAAAAGCTATATGGCCAAGCATTATTTTTTAGACCCTGCCAGACATTATAAATTACGCGCCTGGTTTAATCTTGGGGCCTCTAGTGAAAACCTAGAAATCCAGTATCTTAAATTAGCCTCGGAAATTGGTCTTACACCACCCACAGATGTTTCAACCCAGGATAAAATTTTATATATAAAAAACTGGCTAGAAAAACAAACTAATATTTTGCTTATTTATGATGATGTGCCTGATGCTGAATCCTTAACAGGTTTTTTACCTGAAAGCGGAGAACACCTCGATATTATCATAACTACGTGCAATCAATTAAGATGGGAACCTTGCCAAAAATTTAAGCTCTTTCCTCTCCCCGTTATGGAAGAATGTGAAGCCTTTGAGTTAATTAATAAAATAACCCGATACTCCGATAACCCTTCTATCAGACAATTAATCAAGCTAATGAATGGCCTACCGCTGGCATTAGCACAAGCTAGCTATTACATGAATCTTAAAGCCGTATCCGCCCAAGGTTATCTACAACGCTATCTGCAGGGTCAATCTTATTTATTAGAATATAAGCCAACAGAAAAAGTAACTCCCAAATATTCAGCGCACCATGTTTCCGAGTTTGGAAACGATTTTATTTATGAAAAAGTAAATTTTGAACACTTGCCTTTATGGCAAACGTTTGACTCCGACTTAGAAACTCTAAAAAGACAATGTAGCGATGCCTGGTTCTTATTATTAAGGGTAAGTTGGTTGGCCAGTAATCCTATTCCAGAGAAAATAATACAAGGCTTGCTGAATTTGCATGAAACCCCTGATGTTTTGTGGGTGGATGTCAAAGCAGCGATTATGCGTTTTGGTTTTATGCAGCAAATGGATGACGGAAGATTGTGCATGCATCCTTTACTGCAAGACATTATTCGTAGTAAACAAGACCCTGAAGCATCTAAATTACTACTAGCAAATGTTACCAAAATTATTAAAGAGGAAGCGAGCTTTGGTACACCTTTAGCTTGTCATATAGAGCGATTAGAACAACATGCAGGAAATTTAAAAATGGTTCAGCCATCCACGCCCTTTGTTTTTAAATTTTCTCCTCTAGAAGAGAAACAGTCGAGTCCAGCAACTTTGGCACATAGTCCAAAAACATCAGGCTCTTTTTTCAATACAACAATTAAATCTAAAGGCAAGCTTATTAAAAAAGGGCTCGAAAGATTTAACTTAGCCCAAGAAGAACAGGCCATATATGAAAAAATACTTTCTAAAAACGTCAATTTTAAAATATCGGAAAGGGAAGGCTTTGTACTTGAAGGAACGAGCTCTTTAGAGTTTAAGGACAAGCAATTATTAGCTTTAGGGCTAAAACCTGGTCAATGGGAAACAAAAAAAGTAGGATGCCTAGATAATTTTGTATATATAAAGTCATGGAACCATTGTTTAGGGTTTACCCAACAAAACCCCGCAGATTTAGAAGTATCAACATTACAAAAAACCGCAATAGCGGCCCTAGCAGCAAAAGATTATAGACAAGCAATCGTGCACTATGGAGAATTAGTCAAAGAATATAGGAACAACCCACAGTTATACACTAAACCTAATCAAGCCATTGCTTATTTTAGCTTAGGCCTTTCGCATTTAAGACTTGAAGATTGGAAATCAGCGTATCCACTTCTTAAACAAGCCGTAGAATTACATCCTGATTGTAGACTTTATCAAATGAGACTGAAGGAATGTGAGGATATGAAAAATTCTCAGGATATCCAGATGGAGAAAGAACCTCAATTTAGTTTTGGTTAAAGTGCTTATAATGAATGCCCCTAGAACGAAGGAATTTTATGCTATCTAAACTTGAATTGAATGAGAAATTTCGCAATGTGAAAAATACGAATGAGGTCACTCAATTACTTGAAAATGGAATGCCGATTGATTTTCAGGATAATTCAGGGAAGACCTTGTTAATGAAAATGGTTTACTATTCAAACTTATATAATAACAGTGGAATTAAATATGCAGAGATTATTGCTCAATTAATTTCCTTAGGCGCCAATTTAAATCTGCGTGATAAAGAAAGTAATTCAGCATTGAAACTGGCTTTTGAAAATGGTTTGCTAGTTACTTCCCTTCATTTGATTGAGAGTAGAGAGAAGGTCAAAGCACAAAAAGTCATTGAGTTAGATGCTTTAAACGAAATTGAAGAAGAGCTGAAGCCAAGGCTTATGGATTATTATTCTTCAGATAATGCTAAAATTATTCTAATGCTATTAAACAATGGGGCGTTTTTTGATTATTTAGATGGAGTCTCCTATTACGAGACCTTTTTGCAATTAAATCAGAGTAATTGTTATGTTTATTCTGTCTTACATGCCATTCATAGTCGGTATCACTATACCAATTTAGCCATCCATTTACAAAATATGGATATCGTTTCTGACTTTCAAAGAAAACCCCTATATGGGGCACTTCAAGAAACAAATTTATTTCCGGATGTAATTTGTCAGCTTATTTCACAGTATTGTGTTCATATTACAGATGAAGCTAATGAACTATCAAAAGAGGATGTGGAGCGGATGTATTGTATTGTAGAGGAAAAACAAGCTTCAAAAGCAGGGGCATTAAATGAGTCAGCTGGTTTACAAACATTGCCCAAAGAATCATTTGCGTCTACTTTGTTACATATTGGACTGTTTGGAATCTCACTCTCTTCAACTTTAACGTACGATGATGTTGGTAACACAAAAAATCGTCGATTCTGTACTATTCTATGATGCTACAGAATCAAATGACATATCGAGTTAACCTAGAGCATTTCTTAGGTTGAGTTCCTTAATGTGGAGTGGGTACACGCCTATTCCATGTTATTGACACCATTATGTTGGAGAAGCAGTAAAGATAACAATTTTTTCATAAACACACTTCATAGTTTAATGAACAGAAACAATAGGGGATTACCCCCCTATTTAGATGATTAATTTTTATTTATAATGATTGCCAATAATGCTAAGATTGTTTTTATTATGATATTAAGCAAAGCTTAATTATTTATTTAGGAGATAATATGTTCAAAAAAATAGATAGCAAGGTTGTTCCGAACAACTATAGGATTCATTTTGTTGGTCCGATAGGCGAAGATCGCCCAGAGCTTGCTGCCGAATATCTAAAAGATATCCGCCATTATCAAACGCTCATTGAGAGAAGGAGTCATGATAGAACTGATTCAGCCTCATTTGTAGAGAAATCCAGATTGGATGCTCAAATAGAATCTTTGAAAAAAGCACAAAATACACTTTTAATTGAACTTAGTGAACCTTTGCGGGTAGATATAGAAAAAGAATTAAATATAACACGCCAAGATGCTGGCATCAGCATGAGCTTTGGCCAAGCATACGGTTAGTAATGTTCGCATGTCTGGTAAAGAACTGCTGACGGAACAGCAGGTTGCCCTCAGATGGCTGTCAACAGTTTGTTAAGCGACATCGTGTCGTACGGCCTAGCGCTCCAAAAGTATCGATTTTATTTTGATCTTAACCATCTTTTTAAATCAAAATGTATAGTTTATGAATTATTAACATTAAATTAATTGCATATAAATATTTTTTGTTCAGACAGATTGTTTTTTAACGCGCTGGCGGTATAATATTTTTATTTAGGGTAACTAAAGGTATAGCTATGGGTTAAATGACATATCCGGGGTAAATGCGAACTGAGAAGCCAAAAAACTCGACAAATAAAAGTGAATATTAACGCTGCAACCATTTCTTTGTGCTATTTATAATATTAATGTCAAATTTAAGGACTACCTCTTCTTAACTAATCGCATAATTAGTTACTAGGTATCTGATTGATAATGCGTCTTTTAGTGGCTTAATGGTTTATTAGTTTGACCATATACACTTTACAATTATGCGATCGGTTTTCTATGGCCCTTACAACTCTTATCCTTATTGGGTATGGGTTATTTGATTAAATTACCCAAGTGTAAAATAATGGAATTCCTAGTCAAATGACATCAAATTAAGGCAAAACCATGTTTCCAGTTCGCATTTACCCCGGATCTGTCATTTAACCCGTTATTACAAGGTCATGTATTCTGTTAGAGATTCTTCTAGATTAAAACTACCATCTTCCTTTTTCTCTTCTTTGATTGATGGGTTTTTAGTCGTAAAGAATTTATTTCTAAAAGCAGATAAAAACTCAGTATCTCTAGATATGGTAATTTGAGAACCATCTCCACTCAATCGCATTATTTCTAAAGCTATCAAAGGATCAATCGATGGAGTTAAGTTAGCCAAACCAGTGCCAATTGCAGCCGTCTCCATAGCTTGTTGAGAGGCAAATAACTTAGTTTGTCTATTATTTAACCATTGATGAAAATTGATTGGATCTTCTTCATTCAGATAATAAGAAAGTATGTTATCGCCAAGATAATCCATATTAAGAAAGTGGAAAGCATCTATTCTTTCCAATGCTAAGACCCCTTTTTTGTTTTCTTTGCATAGCATAATAATCGCAATTGGTAAATTATTTGTGTCAAATAACCCCAAAATTGGGAGGGACGCTCCTTTTAAACCCATCGTATATAGAGTGTAATCTTCCATGCTATTTTTCTGAATTTCATTAAATTTAAGATGATCTTTAAGTTTTATTTTGCTATTTTTGTCACTGTATAATATTTGACATAGCTTCTCTTTACTTACATTCATACCATGTGTAGCATAAGGACCAATATAACTGGTGTTATATTCCAAAAATTCTAATGCTTCTATTCCTACAGGCAGAATTTCCATGTCTTCAATCGCTTTTATCGATTGATAGCGTATGCATCTATATGCAAGATATAATAAAGGAAGCAAGGGCATGGTCATAATTAATGCAATAATTACCTTAATAACATGGAAGAAAAAAGCCAGCAGTGTTAAGTATCCGTAATCAACATTATTTTTAACTAATAATTTAAGTAATACAGGGAAAACTAATAGGTACTCTAAGATACCAAAGGTATCAGATTTAACTTCGCCAGCAAAAAAACACATAAAGCAGTTCCAAAATGCATTAAAATTTTTATTATAGTTTGGATAGTGTTTATAATATGTAAGAGGATTTAAATACGAATTTAAGTTCAAAACAACATTACCTTAAAAAATAAGAAGCATTATAACAATGAATTTGCATAATTGGAAGTCATTGTGTAATTTTCGGCACATAATATTCTTTTTATTGATCATTGGATGAAAAATGTGTACAATTATTTTTTTTAATTCAACTTTGAGCCCCCATTGCAACTTTAATAGTAGATGATCTAATCCTAATAAATTTGGCTTAAGTTGGCTGTTCTATTGTTCCTCAAGGTGAAAGCGAATTAAGCCATGGGTGCGCTTATAATGCACTGTTAAGATCCTTTAGTCGGTTGGTCGCTCCAGCCCCAATGATGCAAGAGATAAAGAAACTTACATGAGAGAATGCATGAAATCGACTTCACTATCCTATGGTTCAAAAGTAACCCCCCAATAATCCCACCTACCAACGCCTAAAAACTCTAATTAAACTCCTTGACTGAACTAACCAAGGGGATATCAATGAATAAAGAGATAAGTTTTCAGGATAGACATAAATGAGGGTCGGCCGGGATTCTGACAATAAGGACCATTTGCTGTATAATTTAAAACCAACCATCTATTTATCATCAAAAAAGCCAAGCGCTTGTGTATAACAGCAACAATGCAAACAATTTTTTATCTAAAATTTGTTTCATTTGCTATTGAGTATTCTTCTGACTGAAGTGCGAGCAATACCTAGTTTTCTGGCAATCTCAGATTGACTCAATCCTTCACTAAATAGGCGCCTGACTTCTTCCTTGAATTTTTTTACCGTTGTAGGTCGTCCATGTGGTTTCCCCTGCGATCTGGCGTGCGCTATCCCTGCTTTAACTCGTTCTCGTAAAATTTCTCGTTCAAATTCTGCAAAGATTGCCAGAAGTCCTGCCATTGCTCGGCCTGTTGGTGTTGTCAAATCCAACGCCTCAGTTAATGAAATAAAACCAACACCAAGCCCATTAAGCTCATTAAGAGTATGGAGAAGATCGGTAACGGAACGTCCCCATCGATCCAGCTTCCAAACAATAATAACATCAACCTGCCGCCTTCTTGCCTGATTTAAAAGCTCATCTCGTTTTGGTCTGTCTTTTGCGCCTGAGCCAATTTCTGAAATTTCAAACGTGATTTGCCATTCACGTGCTAAAGCGTATTTTTTCATGGCTTCAATTTGCATGCCTAATGTATGTTGGTCATGAGTTGAAACTCGGGCATAAATACCTACTTTCATACCTGGCCAAAAACCATCCGAAATTTGCATTTAAAAATACCTTTAAATACCGTTAGTAAGCATCTATAAAATTACATGGCCAAAATGTGTTATTATTGGCCATGCAAAACAACTAAAAACTTATATGACTGCAATCCATGAAACGGCTTATCCTCGATTAAAACCACATCCTACTCCTGATGAGCTTGAAAAAAACTTCCACCCAACCAAAGATGAATTTATCTTAATGGAAGACTCTACCCACTATACCGCAGCGGCAAACAAGCTGGGGTTCATGGTGGCACTAAAAAGCTTTCAATGCCTTGGCTATATGGTCAACATAACTAATGTGCCAGAATCCATTATTACTTACATCCGTCAGGCAATTGGTGTTTTAGATGATGCTGATCTTGCCCTTTATTCTCCTTCAACAAAAAAGCGCCATCGCAAAGTTATCTTAAAATACCTCAATATATCAGATGCTAGTAAAAAACAAAGGGGATACATGAAGGAGAGAGCCTTAAAATCCGCATCATTTAAGGAAAATCTAGCTGATATCATTAATGATATGATCGAAACACTTATTAAAGAGCGATTTGAATTGCCGGGATTTGTTGTGTTGGTGCGTTTAGCACGCGCAGCTAGAGCCCTAGTCAATACTCGATTATATGAGCAAATTACTAATGGTATCAATGAGGATGCAAAAACTTTTCTTGATACCCTTTTTGATACGTCACTTTCACCAGATTCGGCGTCAAGCGGGTGGGCTTTCTTAAAGGAGGAAATGAAAAGCCCTTCGACAAATAACGTCAAAGAATTTGTTGCTGATTTAGATCAATTAAAAGCATGGCAAGCAAAGGCACCTGCTGCAATTAACCAAATCCCTGCTCATCGACTAGAGCAATTCGTAGATGAAGCGATGGCATTAGATAGCGCTGATATGAAAAACCTTAAACCAGCTAAACGATATGCCTTAGCAGTGACGCTACTTCATTTTAAACTGGCTAGCAGACTAGATGATATTGCAGCAGTTTTCATCCGCTGGATGCGCAAAATGAGACATGAAGCCAAGACCGCTCTGGACGAGTATACGCTCTCTAAAAAAAATGAAACTGATAATTTGGTAAATATTCTGCATGGCGTATTGCTAGCATCCAATAATCCAGGAACACCTTCCGAAAGGCTGACCGCGATTGACCTCAGTTTTCCAGAAAATAAAGAAGATGTTATTGAACAATGCGAGCGATATTTGGCGCATTCTGGCGATAATTACTTGCCTTTTATGATAAAGCTTTATCAAAATAAACGGTATGTCCTATTGCGGCTTCTTGAACAAATCAGCTTACACTCAGCATCTCGAGACAAATCCCTTGAACATGCAGCTACTTTTATCTTAAAAAATCGCCATAACAAGCATAAAACCTATTCAATTGTAGCCCGTGAATTTGATCAATTGAACTGGCTTAGTGAGAAGTGGTTTAATTTTGTTACTAAGCATAAAAGAGATGATGAAAACATGGAAGTGAATAAAAAGAACTTTGAAATGGCTGTGTTTAACTCATTGGCTGAAGAAATCAATTGTGCTGACATGTTTTTACCAGGCGCCAATCATTATGATGATCCCAACAAACCTCTTATTTCATGGGAAGAATTTGATACACAAGTTGATAATTACTGTAATTTAATTAAACAATCAAGTAAGCCCTCTGAGTTTATTAGTTCGCTTCAAAATCAGCATTATGAGGCTGCAAAAAAAACCGATAGTGGGTTTTTAGCCAATGAATACTTAAGCATTGAAAACGGCGAACCCATCTTAAAACGGGCGCTGAGCAAAAAGGAAGATAAAGCCGTTACCTCTTTTGTTGAGCGGGTCTCTACCCGCATGCCACTGACTAACGTTGTTGATGTAATAATTGATATTGAGCAATGGCTTACTGTCAGTCAAGAGTTCAAACCTTTATCTGGTTATGATTCTAAAATTAAAGACTACGGCACGCGCTTTATTGCCACATCATTCTCTTATGGATGCAACGTGGGTCCGGTTCAAGCAGAGCGTTGTCTCCAAAAATATACGCGCAAACAGATTGCCTGGTTATTCAATCATCACGTCACAGATTATCGGCTAAGCAAAGCATCAGAAAAAGTTATTAATGCTTACAATCAATTTGAATTACCAAAGGCATGGGGTACTGGTGAGACAGGATCTGTTGATGGAACTCACTGGAATGTATACACCAACAATTTGCTGGCTGAACACCACATCCGGTACGGGCAATATGGTGGTATTGGGTATTACCACGTTTCAGATCAATACATTGCTTTATTTAGTAATTTTATTCCTTGTGGTGTGTATGAGGCTACTTATATTTTTGATGGTATAATCGAAAATGAATCCGATATTCAGCCTAAAACAATTCATGGTGATACTGGCGCGCAAAATGAGGTCGTTTTTGCTTTTTCATACCTTCTCGCTATACAACTAATGCCACGAATTAGAAATTTTAAACACTTGAAATATTATAAACCTGTTATGGGTGAAGGCATTATATTTGAGCATATCGATACTATTTTTACGAATGATAAAATTGATTGGAGTTTCATCGAGGCACATTATCACGATATGTTGCGTGTTGTGATGTCTATTCAGACTGGCAGGATTAAAGCCTCTACCATTTTACGTAAACTGTGCGGCCAAAGTCGTAAAAATAAAATTTACCAAGCATTTAGAGAGTTAGGACGAGTTATAAGAACTATATTTTTACTCAATTATATTGGCGACCTTGAGTTACGACGCACAATTCAAGCTGCTACTTGCAAAAGTGAAGAGTTTAATAATTTTATTGATTGGGTGGCTTTCGGTCGAGATGGTTCAATACAAGATAATTTACGAGGCAATCAGAAAAAAACTATTAATTTTGGGCGATTTGTTGCGAACGCCATTATGTTACACGTTGTTGCTAATATGACCAATGTCATTAATGCATTGATAGCTGAAGGAATGGTTGTTACACAAGAAATGTTGAATGCTCTGTCACCATATCACACCGGGCACAAAGACCTGTCTTTCATAAGAAATAGCATCCTCTAATTCTTCAGGATGCATAAATTCCGAGGGTGTTAATATGTCCAAGGATGATTGATTTATAACGAAACTTAAAGACATCCCAGCATAGGCTCTTGTTTGCAAAACTTCAGCAGTTGCAACAGAAACACGATTCCTACCATTATCCTAAATTCCGCATCCAAAAATAGGCACTATTAATTTCAAGCCAATTACTTATCGAAACTTAGTCAATTCACAATATTTTTTATGAGATAACGCTTTTTTTGAACTAGTTTTTGCGATATTATA
>JACCWN010000067.1 GCA_013697625.1 Legionella sp. | reverse complement strand
TGACTCTATCCGAAAATTTCGGCTCACATTAAATGATTTTATAAATTTCATGGCTCACATTATTTGCACTTGGGCTCACAATAATGATTTTATCGACATGCTCCTCCCACCAGAAAAACGAACGTTTTTCTGGTGGTTACTAATCATACCGAAACAACATCAAAACAAAACCAATTAACTCGTTGAGAAAATCTAAACGAAATGATACCATTTTCTTATTCTTTTCTGGTGAGCATTTTTTATGTTTATAGGGTACATCCGTGTTTCTAAGTCTGATGGCAGTCAATTATTGGATTTACAGAAAGATGCGCTCATTAAAGCCGGTGTTGAGCCTAAATATATTTATGAAGATCTTGCTTCAGGTCGAAAAGATGATCGACCTGGGTTGATAGCGTGTGTAAAAGCGCTACAACCAGGAAATACACTGATTGTATGGAAGCTAGATCGCCTTGGTCGGGATATGAAACACTTAGTTAGTTTAATTGATGAGCTGAATCAAAAGAAAGTTGGTTTTAAAGTTTTAGCCAGTAATGGTGCTGAAATTGATACGACGACAGCCAATGGTCGATTGGTATTTGGCATATTTGCAGCGCTTGCAGAGTTTGAACGAGAACTCATTCGCGAACGCACTCAAGCTGGGCTCGCTGCGGCCAGAGCCAGGGGACGTAAAGGCGGAAGGCCAAGAAAGATGGATATTCATACGTTAAAAATGGCGATGGCGGCGATGTCAGATAGAAATTCGGTGGCTAATGAAGTAGCGAAACGATTAAGTATCACAACTACAACACTTTATTCTTACGTCAATGGTGATGGCACACCAAAAGAATTGGGTTCTAAATTATTAAAAACGGCTGCTCAAACAGAAGAGCAAGATGGCTAAGACAATTCCTACAGAGCAATTAATCCTGCTACATAATAAAATGCTTACTTTTTCACCTCGTCATCCAGAGCGGAAAAATCTTATTTGTTCTGTCGCTGAAGGTTTCGGTGTCTCTGAAAGCACGATACGCCGGCAACTTCGGGAACATATTCATTTTGCCGGAGGAACTCGCATTGATAAAAACATTCCGCGCGCTATTTCAAAAGCCGATATGTTACTGTATTGCCAACTCATTGCGGCCTTAAAAATAAGGACATCTAACAAAAAAAACAAACATTTATCAACCCAAGCCTGTATCCACATTCTAGAAGAACATGGGGTAGAAACAGAAAATAATTTAATTAAGGTTTCTCCTGGAACATTAAAAAAAGCCACCATCAATCGCTATTTAAAAAAATGGGGGTACGACTTTGCCTCAATGAAAATAGAACCAACGGTTGTTCACTTTGAGGCCGAGAATAGCAATGATTGCTGGCAATTTGATTTTACACCATCTGATTTCAAACAATTTTCAGCACCGGATGGCAAGAAACTTTTTATTGTGAATGTGACTGACGACAAAAGTGGTACGGTTTACTTCGAGTATGTGTTAGCACACGGCGAAGATGCACTGACAGCCTTACGTTTTTTGTTTAATGCCATGGCGTTTAAAAAAATATCTGGCATGCCATTCCAAGGTATTCCTAAAATGATTTATACCGACAATGGGCCTTTTGCCAAAAGTGCCTTATTTAAAAGAGTTCTTGCAGCACTAGGCATTGAATTAAAAACGCACGTGCCACGAGGTAAAGACGGTAGACGAACAACAGCAAGAGCTAAAGGTAAAACAGAGCGAACGAATCGTTCCGCGAAAGAAATGTTCGAGCCTCTCTTTCATTTGCATGAACCGACGAGTTTAGAGCAGCTCAATGAATGGGCTGCAAACTATTTGAAGCAAAGCAATGAAATGTCACATCGTTCTGAAGACTGTGGCCGTTTAGAAGCATGGAAACGCTTTTTGCCACAAGAAGGCTATCGAAAAATGTGCTCTTGGGACAAATTTTGTCAAATCGTTCGTGAACCAGAAGCGCGCCTTGTCGGCTCTGATGCTTGTGTGAGCGTGGATGGTGTTTTATATCAATTATCCAGTGATATGGCGGGTTTAGAAGTTATCTTATTGCATGGTGTTTTCGACAATGAATTGCATGTTGAATTTAATGGCGAAATATCTGGCCCCTTTTACCCTTTCAAAGGCCCCATTCCTTTACATACATATCGCACACCGCCCAAGAGCCACCGAGAAAAACAAGCGGATGAAATTGCCTATCTTGCTAAAAATCTCTCGGTGCCATTATCGGTCATGACAGGAAATTCAGCTGATGGCGTAGTGAAACAATTAAAAAGTGCTCATGCCATTGAATATGAAGTTAAGTCCATACCGTTCGAAGAAAAATTGATCGATCAATTTCAAAATCGGTTTGAAGCTAAGCAGGCCATTTCCCACTATCTGAATAGACCTCTCGCCACATTGAATCCGGCGCAGCTTGATTATGTTGATCAGATTGTAGGCGAATCATTAGAAAAAGAAACTGTTATGACCAAGGTGAGGCAATACTTTACCTTGGCGCTATGCCAATTAGGTGAAAAATAAAAAAAGGGTTATCTATGTATATTGAAGCCAATGAGTTTTATGGTCTAACAAAGTTTTTTAGTGAAGTCGGTTACTATGAAACCCCCATGCATCAAAAGCTCTATAACGATCTTAAAGCACACATTCAATTCGGCGGAATACTGGCGTTTACCGGATCGGTTGGCTCAGGAAAAACCACGCTACTCAACAGAATTCAGAGTGAATTAGTTGAAAAACAACAGGTTATTGTTTCTCAATCTCTCTCAACAGAAAAAAGGGCCTTGACCATTCAAACGCTCTTTTTAGCTCTTTTTTATGATCTTTCCCCTAGGGAGAAATCCATCAAAGTTCCTACCCAAAATGAGAAGCGGGAACGTGAATTAATTGAGCTTATGAAAAAAAATAAAAAACCTGTTGTGTTGTTTATTGATGAAGCCCATGACATCCATGGATTGACACTCATTGGTTTAAAACGCCTTGTTGAAACGGTTGGATCCAAAGGCTGCAAATTATCCATTGTGCTAGCCGGGTACCCTAAGCTGGGTAATGCGCTTTCTCGATCTACCATGGAAGAAATTGGTTCGCGCACAAAAACATTCAGCATTGATCAGGCGATTGGAAGCAAAGAAAAATACATTATATGGCTCATCAATCAATGTCTTCAAGATAAGAAAAAATATCAAGAAATTATTACTGATGAAGCGATTCAAAAATTGGCAACAGCCTTGCAAACACCCCTACAAATTCAAGATTATCTTTCCAAGGCCATACAACAAGGCCATCAATTAGGTGAAAAAATAATCACGCCAGAATTAATTGAACAAGTTCTCAGAGCTGATTTAAATTCTCTTGAAGCACAACTCGTTCGCAATGGTTATCAATTTAAATCAATCTGTGAATTACTGAATGCTACACCTAAAGAAACGAATGAATTCCTGCAAGGGAAATTAAATTCTCAGCGAAAAAGTGAGTTTATACAAAAAGTTCGCGGTATTGGTATTGTGATATAGGATTGGCCTTATGAATGATTTAATGACGAAAGATTTACCCGCATACCAAGGCTTTTTAGCACAGGCTACGGCACAAATTCGGCAAGCGCGTACACGCGCTGCTCAAGCAGTTAATCAGGAAGCTGTTTCACTCTATTGGTGGTTTGGTGAAAATATTGTTCATTATCAAGAGCAGCATGGTTGGGGAAAATCCGTCGTAGAGCACTTATCTCACGATTTAAAAAATGCATTTCCCGATGCAAAATTTGGGTTTTCGGCAAGAAATTTGTGGGATATGCGACGCTTTTATCTGGAATATAAAGATTATCCAAAACTGCGACAGCTCGTCGCAGAAATTCCTTGGGGACAAAATCTGGTGATTTTAAACAAGGTAAAAGAGGAAGATGAGCGATTTTATTATCTGTCGGCAATCAAAAAGCAAGCGTGGACACGTGATATACTTGCAGCACAAATTAACTCAAATGCCTATGGACGTCATTGTTTGTCAAATAAGCAACATAATTTCAATACAACTTTACCACAGCAATTAGCCGAACAGGCTGACCAGTCCATGAAGGATGTTTACATGTTTGATATGCTGGGTATTGCCGAACCTGTTATTGAAACAGAAATCGAACGCCGGATGGTAGAAAAAATTAAAGACGTCATATTGGAACTTGGTTGTGGCTTCAGCTTTATAGCTAATCAATACCGCATTGTAACACCTGATTCTGAATATTTTATTGATCTCTTGTTTTATAATCGCAAATTGCAATCACTCGTGGCGCTAGAGTTGAAACGCACCCGGTTCAAACCAGAACATGCAGGGAAAATGAATTTTTATCTGAACTTACTGGATGACTTTGTGAAAGAGCCCCATGAGAACCCTTCTATTGGCATTATTTTATGCGGCGATCATAGTCGATTTGATGTGGAGTACGCATTGAGAGGAATGGATAAACCCATTGGAGTAGCGGGATACCAATTAACAAAAGTTGTGCCGGAGAAACTAAAAGATGCTTTACCTGACGTCGCTCAATTAGAAGAAAAAATTAAATTTGAATTGGGTGTAACTGAAACAAGCATAGAGAACGATGAGAAAAACAATGGGTAATACAAATCCATGGCCATGGCATAATTTAACCATGCTGTTCAAATAAAGAAAACTAGTAAGGTTCTTGGAAATAAATCATCACAAAGAAATATGGATTTTAATATGAGTTATTTGATGCTAATACCATTGAATCTAGAGATAAGATATTTACCATGTAAACGTTCGTTTTTCTGGTGGGAGGAGCATGTCGATAAAATCATTATTGTGAGCCCAAGTGCAAATAATGTGAGCCATGAAATTTATAAAATCATTTAATGTGAGCCGAAATTTTCGGATAGAGTCA
>JACCWN010000066.1 GCA_013697625.1 Legionella sp. | reverse complement strand
ACCCCCCGGTTTCAGGAAAGTTGTCGCCTCTGAATTAAATAATCTGCGGGCGAATTGGAATGAATGATGAGACAAGTAACACACTACACAGCAGCAATAAAAGCGAGTGTATTAACAAAAGCATTAGCACCTAATGCCCCTAGTGTATTAGAATTGTCTAAAGTATTTAACATACCCCCATCCACTATACATACCTGGTTAACTACTATGGGCAAAAAAGAAGCCATTAAATCAACTACACTGAGACGCCGTCCCCACGATGAATCAGTTATCTGCAAATTTCAAGCTGTAATAGATACTTTGGGTAAAACGGAAGAAGAACAAGGTGCTTATTGCCGAACTAAAGGGATTCATTCTCACCATCTGGAACTTTGGAAACAGCAGATGTTAGAGGGTCTTGGTAAACCAGAGGTTAAATCAAATGCTCTGAGTACGAAAGTAAGTAAAGCAGCTCAGAGACACATAGAAGATGAAAACAAACAGTTAAAGCGCGATCTACATCGTAAAGAGAAAGCTCTAGCAGAACTCACAGCCTTACTAGTTCTCAAAAAAAAAGCAGACTTACTCTGGGGGGGAAGCGAGGACGTTTAATAACGAAAGAAGAAAAGGTTTGTGCTCTTGAGTTACTTAAAGAAGCCTGCGATGCTGGAAGCAGACTTCAACCGGCCTGTGAGCTACTCGAGATAACTATACGTACGCATCAAAGATGGATAAAGGAGGGGTGTCTTGATGATAAGCGTCAAGGCCCTATAAGTAGACCACACAATAAGCTTTCTGATGCGGAGCGCGCCCATATCTTATTGGTGGCAAATTCTTCAGAATATAGAAATCAACCGCCCAGTCAAATAGTACCTCACCTTGCAGACAAAGGAGAATATATAGGGTCTGAATCCACCATATACCGTGTTCTTCATGCCAATAACATGGTACAGCATCGCAGTGCCGCGCGCCCAAGAACACACAAAAAACCTGATGAACTTAGTGCCACAAGGCCTAATCAACTGTGGTCTTGGGATATAACCTATCTGATAAGTAACATACGAGGTAACTATTATTATCTTTACCTTTTTCTGGACATTTTTAGTAGAAAAATTGTAGGCTTCGATGTCTTTGAGGAGCAATCCGCCGCTCATGCCTCTGGTGTGGTATCGGCGGCATATATAGCAGAACATGTGTGTGCCGGTGAGGTGACACTTCATTCTGATAATGGAGGCCCTATGAAAGGCTCAATGATGCTAGCTACTCTACAAAATCTAGGTGTAATCACTTCTTTTAGTAGGCCATCAGTCAGTAATGATAATCCCTATTCAGAATCACTGTTCAGGACATTAAAGTATTGTCCAAAGTACCCTAATAAGCCATTTGCTTCAACTTATGCAGCAATGGAATGGGTAACTCAATTTGTTCATTGGTATAATAATACCCATCTGCATAGTGGTATCAATTTCGTAACTCCAAATGCTCGCCACAATCAAAAAGACAAAGAGATATTAGAGAAAAGAGTCATCCTATATGAGCTGGCCAGAAAGAAAAATCCTTGCAGATGGTCCAATAAAACACGCAACTGGAACCGTATAGAGAAAGTATATTTGAATACTAAACCAACTAAAGGCAAAGCTGCTTAAAAATTAGATTGCATTATTTTTTTTTTAATATAGCATGGCTCCGGTAGAACATATCTGTTTCTACTTCAAGCGACAACTATTCTGAAAATTACCACAACAAGATGCTTCATTTTTATTAGTCTTAACACAGGGCTGTACAAACTGAGGGCTAATTAATTTACATTGTGCCCGCCCCTTTGGAAACCCTTGCCCAATAATTTGACCCACCACAAGCCTCTATCGCAATAGTGCATAAAGGGTATATTAGCAATGTATTCCGCTAACTTGTCTCGCTCAATTCGTTTCTTTAATACTTGCTTCCCTATAGTATTAAATCCATGTAACTGAAAAACATCTTTTGCCAAATCTATACCAAATACTTTAATATCCTTTATTATGGATCCTCCACTTTAGTTGAATGAACATCATTTTCAAATAGTATCAATTCATTTTCAAAGACCTATAGTTATTTTTAATCCTTCCTTAATAACTTTCGATAGTTTAGAATCCCTCGAATTATCCTTATTTCAAATGTGATGAACTGGTTTTATGCCATTCTACCAAAATAAGTGTATATCAAAATTTACCATTTCAAGGAGTTGAAACATGTCATTATTAGAAATGATTCAAAAAGGCGCTTCTGTGCAAGCAATAGATAATTATTTGAAGCCTATAGCACAAAAATTTGCAGATAAATTAATAAGTGAGTTGTCAACACCCGATTCCAGGGGAATGACCCCATTACATCACGCCGTACAAAAAGGTGATCTTGAATTAGTTAAACTTTTGTTGGGATTTGATGCATCCATATTAGCAAAAATGGGTAACCAGACCGTTGAAGATTTTGCCATGAAGTTGGCTAATGAGAGGGCAGAGTCGAAGGGAGATGAGAATCAGGCTACTTCGCACAAACAAATCTATGCATTGATCAAATCAAGAGGTCGCTGGCAAGCTGAAGTGGCTCGAGTAGATGGCATATCATTGCCACGTTCTATTAAAGCAATTGAAGAAGCAATGGACAAGGTTCGTGGTGCTGAAGATAAAATCGGCGTCTTATTTTTTGGCTTGACGGGTCAAGGTAAAAGTACATTGATTAATTTTCTACTGGGAGTGGACTATCAAATCAAAAAGGAACGCGGACTTAAATCTGTTGTACCCAAAGGGGAATCAGCAGAGACTGCACGAGTAGGCAACTCTACAACTTCGGAAACTTTATTTCCGCAAGTGATTTCTCCAAAACAGGGAAATTATGTATTTGTCGATTTACCTGGTTTTGAGGATACAAGGGGTACTGCGGAAGAAATTTGTGCAGCAGCAAGTATTTTTATGGTGACAAAGCAATTACGCGGTATTCAAAGCCTCTTATTTATATGTGCTTGGGATTCTCTGGCAGATACTCGGTTGGTCCCTTACCGCAGGGCAGCCGAAAATGTAGGGGCGATGATTGCTCTGCATCCAGAGGCAGCTAACAATTTTGTATTGGTTGTAACAAAACCCGAAGGAGGGGATATTCCAACCACAGTAGAGGACGTCCGTGAGCGGCTTGAAGATTTATCTAAAAACGAAGAATGGGGAGATCCAGCAGAAAAGGAAATGAAACGTGAAGAAACAAGAGGAGATCAGTGGAGAAAGCAATGCATACGCAGAACCACTAAAGCCATTTTATCTCGACAAAATAGTATCGTGGTCATGGATGTCACAAAGCCGCAGGCTAGAGAGAAATTTGATCAAGTGGTTGCTACTTTAAGTAAGAGTGTTCAGAGGCCAGATCAATTTGATTTTGCCAATTATAGTCGCTTTATGACACAGTTTGTTTTAGTTATTGAACAAATGATCGTTCATTATAATAAATTAGTGCGAGAACGGAAGAACCAAGAAGAAAAAATACGAGGTATAACCAGTTCCATTAATGAAATCGAACAAGAACACAAAAACATCACAGATCAAATCGAGAAATTTGACAAGCAGAAATCCCAGCCTTTTACGGTAGAAAGTTTTGATAAACAGATTGCTGCAGAAAGAGAGAAATTGGTTGATTTAAGGAGGAAATTGCATAAATACGACCAAGAAATACAAGAAGCAAATTTTGAATATAGAGCCAAAGAAATGCAAGCCGGTAACATAGAACGTGATGGGGAAAAACTTATCGATACCCTGCATCGTGGTTGGATGTGTGAAAGTACAGAAGCAAGAGAGGAGGTGGATGTCACAGAAGTAGGTGATCCAATTTATGTTCCTGGAATGGGTATGGCACAACAAGTTAAGGTAGGCCGAAAACAAATCGCTGGGATAGAAAAAAACGTAAAAGAACCAGTACCTTATACAAGTTCGGTGCCCATTCAACGGTATACAGATCGCTCCACAGGGGGATCATTTACGGTTTCAGGTTTTTCTCCAGGCGCTATGGAATTGTCAGGTACTTTTAGTTCGTCAGCAGGTGCACGTGGCGCTGTTTCTTTGAGCGTCGAATTATACGGTAATATCAGTGATTTTCCAGGGACCAAAGAAAAGTTTTCACGCCTTGAACAAGCAGCCAAAAACGCTAAAACTCGTTTAGAACAAGTTCAATTTGGTGCTGTGTCAAAAGAAGAGGTGGACAGTGTTTCAGATAATATTCAAGTGTTGCAGCTGCAAAAGATGGCAGCCGTGGGTAACACTGAGCGCACGCAGTTAGTTTGTGAAACCCAGATTGCTTTATTACAACCGAAGTTGGAGACCCTCACTAAAAAATTAAAAGATTTAAAATCTCAGACGGATGCTACAGAAAATGAATTGGAAGATTTGAGTTTGCAGATTTCAGTTAACCATGAATTATTTCATAAATTGCACCAAATTGTCACGGTCATGGGTTTTCACTCGGAGACCCTCGATCAATTTATGCATTTATATTCAGATACACCACAGACTCTTCCATCTCCTCTTAAGAAATCTTTTCCACGAAAAAATGAAAAGTTATCGGCCGATTCCGATACCACTACTATACATACTGCTTTGTCTGGATCGTCTTCTGCTGAATCTTCTGAAAAACTAGAATTACGAGAAGATAAACGTAATAATAATTCCTGCGCCAGTAATTCCCCTAGCGCTTCAAAAAGTGTCTTCACTGACGAGGCAGCATCTACCCCTCCTGCTTACCCCAAAAAAGGAAAAATACCTTTATCAGACAAGACGAAACCCAGCGATGCTAAACTCAGTGATACATCGTCTAAACCAAAAGTAGAGGAAGGAATTAAGAAAGAGATACAAAAATATGCAGATCAGCAAAATTGTTGGGTGTTTCAGCTTAAGCGACTGGGTAACAATTTAAATATACAAATCATGGCTAAACAACATAATGGCTTTGAATTAAAGAATTTGTGGAGTAAGTTAGAAGTATTTTTAAGAAAATCCATGCCGCATGTTGTAGAAAAGGATATAAAATTTTCTGATAGTCATATTGGGAATGCATCAACCGCTGAATTTTCTATCAGTGCGAAGCCTACTATTTTGCACGAGATAGGTAATCTTTTGAAAGATTCTCTTCCTTCGAAATATATGACTCCTGCCATATCACAATCTGCTTTCTTTCAAGCATTATCAATGGACAAATTGAAACAGTCGGCAGGTAAATATCCTGAGGAAAGTGCCACTTGTACCATGCAGTAAATGCACTTAATAGTACCTGGAAAACCGTTGATATCGCCGCTTATTTGTATCTCAATGGCTTCTACCAAGTTTTTGATGTAAAGAGACTTTAATATTTACAGGTGATTGTAATGAAATTAATGATGCGAGTAGAACGATGTTCTTCTCAACAAGTGTTCGAGTATTTGCAGAATTTAAGAGATAACAAACCGGCTCAATTAACATTTGAATTAGAGGAACGTAACAGTGAAGGTTTAACACCACTCGGTTTAGCCATTAGCCTGAGTAATTTAGAAATGATTCGACTTCTTTTTGATTTTGGTGCAGCCACACTCATAAAGCCAACAGATAAGAGTATAGAAAACTACGCTTATGCTTTAGTTCAATCAAATGATTTTAATCAAAAACAGTGTGATGCATACGCACTTGTGAAAACAAGAACGGAATTACAGCACATGACATTGCGTGAATTCAGAACATCTTTTTCTCAGGTATTACACTTAATTAAGGCTGCGAATCGAAATGTTCAGAATGCACAAGGTAAGGCAGCAATTCTGTTTTTTGGTATGACCGGAGTTGGTAAAAGCACCTTAGTGAATTTTTTGTGTGGTGTTGATTATGAACGTCATACAGTTAAAGGACAGAATCGAGCGAAAGCTCTTCAAAAAGAATGGGTGCAAACGAGTAGTGAAACAACGTCATCAACAGCATTGCCCGAGGTAGTGCAACCTCGAGGTTCACGATTAGCATTCGTTGATTTACCAGGTTTTGAAGACACTCATGGCACAATGGAAGAAATTTGTGCAGCAGCGAGTCTCCTCTCTCTCACCCAACAATTAGAAGGTATTCAAGAACTATGGTTGATTAGCACTTGGTCCGCTTTAGCTGATCCACGTATGTCTCAATATCGCGTTGCGGCCCAAAATGTAGGAGCCATCATGGGCCAAAATGCAGGTATATCTGATCGGATTACTTTGGTGATTACCCAAGGGGATGACGACTTAACCGTAGAAGATATACGCGCTCGATTAGAAACCCTGTGTGAAGATGAAGGTTGGGACAAAGTTTTGAAAGGGGTGCCTGATATAAGGCCAAGTGAAGAGAAACAATTGTCAGGAGATTTAGCAAAAAAACAATGTATTAAACGAGTGACCCAAGCTATTTTGACACGCAAAAACAGTATTTTATTGATTGATGTTACCCGTCCGCAAATGCGTCCTATTGTACATCAGTATTTATCAACATTGTCTGTTAAGCCAGAAAAAGCAGCAGCATTTAATTTCAAAAATTACAGCAGCCATGTACAGCGCTTTCAGCAGGTTTTACAAAGTATAATACAGTATTTTTCCGCCATACATCAAAAAACAGAACGTTTGCAAGACAATGCAAGCCTTTTATCTAAGACATTACAAGAAAAAAAAATAGCCTTGGAACAATTGCAAGCTGACTACAAATATTTAAAAAACACGGATATATTTGAAGAGAAGCCTTATGTAGAGCAGATAAAAACTTGCGAACAAACTATCCAAGAATTACAAACAAAGCACGCTCAGTTAAACCGTTCAAAAACACAAGCAGGAGAACAAATCAGTCAAGAACAGGAACTATATTTATTAAGGTGTTCAAAACTGCAAACCCAAGTAGATGCACTTGAATTTAAACGAAATCAGGTGCTTTCTTCGAAGAGCTCTTTAGAAGCCGAACTTCAGCAAGAACGGCAACAGGCTCAACAAACAGGGGATAGTTTCGGAGCGAATTTTCAGAAAGTCTTAAAGCTGCATGAATCGATTGACGAAGAGGCTAAAAGATTATTTGTACGCAGTGGGAATCCTCAAAAAGGGTATGTGTCTCTTCAATATAGCATTGAAGATATTCAAGGGATACGACATCTCGTTGATTGTAACCGAATAGATGAACTTCAAAGGCAGCTTGATCAATCACTCCGACAAATGGGTGCTAAAGTTAATAAAAATCAGGAACAACCACAATCGCAACGTTATGAAGAAGAGCTTAGAAAAATCAATAGTGATTTAGAACAACAACACACTTTATTGGCTCAATGGCAGAATAGTTTTAAAAGAACAGTGCAACCTATTAGGCAGTCCATCGATAATTTGCAAACGCAACTGTGGGAGATTGATGATCAAATACGTGACCAAAAGATTGACTTAGCTGGAAAAAAGCAACAACTTCAACATGCCAAAGAAAGGCATGACTCAAAAGGCGTTATTTCTCAAGAAAAGTTAAAAGACTTGGATCAGAAGAATGCTACATTAACAAACGAGATGGAAAATATTTTGGTGCAACAACGAAATCTCGACGTGAATACATCATTATTAATTGCACAACATTCGGTCAATGCACAATTATTGAATTTAGTTGTCAAAGTAAATGATATCTTCCAATTGCCTGTAATTAACCGTAGTAAAGTAGACGTCGATGACCAGTTAATGGCGTTTTTTAGTCAAGGAGTTGCCATATCCCCGAGCGTCATTTTCCATGTTAGTTCTGGTAGCAGTTTCACGGGTAGTAGTCCATCTTTTAGTGCCATTCCGGAGCAAACATCAACATCCATGCAATCCAGTTCGAACGATACTGGAACCATTTATGCATCATTCGACTCAAAAGAACTTGCTAAAATCAAGGGCGATATTGAACAATACTCACAGAAACGAGGATGTTATTCTTTTCAAATGAATTGGGTCAATAGTGGTTTAATGAGTATTGAAATCCTGGCCAGGCAACATAGTAGGATCGAATTAAAGGATTTGTTGAGTAAATTGCAAATTTTTTTCAAAAAAATCATCCCAGACGTGCAATTTTCCGATGACTTAAATGGAAATGGGCAAGTGGTTGTATTTTCAATTGGAGGGTTCCCTTCCGCTTTGCATAGGGTAATTAATATTTTGAAAGAGATTGTTCCTGCGTCATTTATCACCCCTGCGATATCACAATCCGCTTTTTTTCAAGCATTGCCAGTGAGTAAGCCAAAACAGCCTTTAGTTAAAACTTCGGAAAAGAATGTCATTTGCGCTTTGCAGTAAAATAGGATCAGTTAATAAGTAAAGAAGTTGACGCCAAGTGCTTGGCGTTAAGGTCGGATAAGCAGTGACCGTTACCAGCCACCGCTCTCCTAAGAACGTATCGCCACTTTCATGGCGATACGCTCAAGCCCTCATAAGGTTGAATAAGTCTCAACCCGGCATACTTTGAGTTTTCAGTAACATTTTCTCTGGTTTTGCGTTCTTTTTCTCTTTTCTGGAAGTATTCCTTGAATTGAGAATCATAAGGGTTCGCGGCGGCCAGAATTTTCTTGTGTCTTCGGATGCGTGTTTCCGCTGCGCTCTTTAAGTAAAGCAGTAAGCGCTCAATAAACCACCTCCTTTTTTGATTTATATTTTTGCAAGATACTTTCTGCAGGGGTGATAAGGTAACCCCTCAATCTTTCCGAGCACGTATAACCATGCTTAATATTTATAATTTTATCTTTAATTTATTCATGGCAGGTAATGAAATAAACCTTAAGTAAATAGAAGCATTTTATTGGTGTTTATGAGTGTTGCAATCCTCTCAATCCACCAATTCTTATTCAGTAACGCAATGGGTCCAGATTTTTTCAATCTTGTTGGTCGTTTGTACGTTAGCGCCCAATTTGATAAGCTGCATTGTTTTTCACATTTTACCTTTATAGAGTAAGGATTACATTATGCCAAAAACTGTGGCTAATACTCAACCTGGAATAGATTATCAAATACATTTAGGGATGTTTATGGGTTTGTTGTATGCGGTAGAACACAATACATCCTTTGAATTACGCACCGAAGTACAAGAAGAAGGCAAGTTTGATGATTTGGTGATCACCTTACCTACTGGGGTTGTTGCTATTCAGAGTAAATATCATTTAGGTATTAGTTCTTATGATGTAAAAGATTTTATTAATAAATCCAGTGAAATCAACTTACGTATTCATTTTGATTCGCTATTTAAAAATCCGTTATTTCGTAAAAATCAAATTCAACTAAGGCCACAGTGGCTCAAACCTCAGCAATTTGATAATCCGGCAAATAATTTTTGTCTAATATCAAATTATGACGCCGCACCAAAATTAAAAAGATATATAGGTCAAGATGGGCATTTAACTTTAGATTTTTATCAAAGTGCTGATTACCATGACATAGTTGATAACATTAATACAAATTCTGAAGCAATTAGACATGACCCTTACTTTTCAGTTTATATTAAGAGATTTTTAGAAAAGTTAGAAATTAATTTTAATTTTTACAATCGAGAGCAATTAAAAGAAGACATAAAAAGAAAAATTAAATTAAAGTATAACACCAAAAACGATGCTATTTATCATGCGTTTTTTCATGAATTTTATGATTGGACTATATCACAACAACCGAATACCTGGTCAAATGCAGACATCATAAGCCTGTTAGATAATTGGTACGCTAAATATATTAGTCTCGAAAGACTATGTGGCCTGACTGAATTCAGAGTCCAAAGGGTAGCTAGTAAGTTAATATATAATTTTCAACGACAAGATGAGATGGCTACTCTAAGAACATTTTGCGAGGAGAAAAAAAATAAATTTTTAATACTTTTTGGCGAAGGTGGTATGGGAAAAACTACTATTGTTCAGGAATATTATAAAGAAATGCATCCCATCGATGGTGAAATGCTCTTTTTGAGCCTCTATGAACTACTCTCTTGGGAAAATCTAGAATCTATTACTCAACTAGGTCTCATAAAGGTTATATTCATTGATGATACTGAACTAGTATTTAATAATGACTTGCTACTAGCACAACTAAAGAATTGTTTGATAAAGATTGCCTCAGGGGTACACATTAAATTAGTATTACTAACAAGGACAGAAAAAAGAAGTGAACTTGTCCAGCTAATAACGCAATACTCTTCTCCTTCTCAACTGGTGCAGCTAGAAATTCAGTCGCTGCCTATTAAGGCAGTGATAGAGGGAATCAAGCAAACTTCAGAAAAAAATCCTTTGTTAATAGCAAATATATTAGTACTACATGATCAGATAAAAAACGAGGAGGGGCGTAGCCTATTGACTATTCCATTTTACTTAACTCTTTTTTTGCTTAATCCTAAAAACTATTATGGTCAATCAGACCTTAACTATCAGCTAATAGACGCTCTAATTAATAAGCAAGAAGAAGTGAAAAAAGAAGGTGGCGTTGATAAAGAAGGTATAAAGGGGCGAAAAAGTATCTTAAGAAAATTATTGCTAAATAAAGAACAGAGTAGAGAGGACATGGTTTTGCCAGTTGACATTGACAATGCTAACCTAAAAAGTCTGACGGCAGATAATATAATTTTTCTTCGTGACAATAGAGTATATTTTTCTCATCGATATTACGAAGAATGGACAGTCGATTATCTTCTCAAAAAAGAGATAACTAGATTTACGGAGGGACAAGAGCATCCTAAAAAAGCTGTGAAGCATCTTGCTGCAAGGCTTAAAAATTACTATACCTATTCTGTGACTGCGACGACAACTGCACAAATTGAGTTATATTCTCAAACTCAGCTATTTCCGGTATTTCAAGAAACAGTTGAGTATTTTATAGAAAAGAGAAACACTGTGGCATTATGTTGGCTGCAAGCTCATTTTGTTAAACCTATTCAATCTATGATGATGGAACTAATAGAAAGTAAACCCACTACAGACAAACAAGTGAAGTGCTACCTGGAAACTTGCCAAACATTATATCTTCATGAAACGCAAACAATTATAGAGCATCTAGAAAATAGCAGTATTTTATTAGAATTTATAACCGATATTTATTTTGCCATGCCATTTCGGGATAAATGGTTAGAAAGCTTTTTAAAAGAGGCAGAACTTACAATAATTAATGAGGTGTACGACTTTCCTGATGCACTACAACAAATATTATTGAAGGTAGTTGCAATCATATCTCGAGATCAAACACGATACTTTCCTATTTCCTATATTTTTCTTCAAGAGGCACTTTCTTCCATGTACCAATTACTTCGAGGAGAATCAAAACTAATTTACTGGGATGAATCGGACGTAACTCTGTGGTCAACTGAAATTGATATCACCGATTTCCTTGAAAATGAAGTTATTTCTATTATCATAGGGGATTTGGTTTCTTGCCTAATTAATCATTGCAAAATTGAGGATATTGAATTGACTCATTTAAATTTGAATGATAATGCAATCGAACAAATCTGCGATGCACTAATTAATAGTGAAATTTCATCTCTAAATGAACTTAACCTTCATGATAATAATATAAGCGACGAAGGCGTAGAATTTATATTGGCAATGTCTGAGAAATGTAAGTTAAAAAGATTGTGTCTTGGATATAATGAAAGTATTGGTGATTTGGGTGCAAGACATCTTGCGAAGCTCATTGTATTTTTGCCAGAATTTATTTATTGCGACTTATCTGGGACAGATATTAGTCCAGATGGCGCAGGCTTTTTAGAGTTAGCTTGTAAGCATCGACAGCATAAGTTTGGATTAGAATTGACTGAGCTTTCAAGATGTCAAGAAAAGGGTAAGTACTTCTATTATAAGCAAGATAAAAGAACCTTAATCATGTGGGCGATAGAAGACGAAAAAATTGACTTCCTAAAAAATTACTTGGAGTTAACTGATATTGACCTAAGTGAAAAGTTTAATTTCTACGATACTGATAATGAAGAGATTTGTAAATCACCCCTAGAATACGCAAGAGAATTATATGAAGAACCGTGTTCTATGATGAAAGTTTTATTAAGCTTAAATAAAAAGAAAACATTGCATTCGAATAAAACCCAACCGGTTCCTAAGCCCCCATTCTCCCAAGCCCCCGTTACCATAGCACCAAAAGCTTCTCATTTTTCGCCTGTATCCAAGGCCGATGAACAGCAGCAAATAGGTCTGCAGAAATTATTATTACTAGGTAGTTAATGAGACCACATTACTGAGCCTGTGTGTGGCGAATTATTCATTTCGATTTTGATGATGGTGATTTGAATATTAGTAATTCGCCACACACAAGCTACGGAGCGGGCCCACGCTAATGATTTCATAGATAAAATCAAGCGTTTGAATAAAATAGAAAAAGACAAACTTATTGACTTAAAAATACAGGAATTAAGTCAAATCAATGACAGTCTAAATAGTTTGTTTTCTCAAATTCGAGCCCTGAAAACCCATGGTGAATCTTTCAAAACACATGAAAAAGGGGCACGCATCCTTGAGCTCACTGATGTACTTAATGAAAGCATAACGCTACTTTTTAACTCAAGCACTGATGAAAGTGAAGTCCACTCATTTAAAAAGGAATTGAAAATATTGCTCCATAATGAAACTGATACTCTATCTAACATAGAGCCTTGTGTAAAATTGTTATTTTTAATGCAGGTGTAGTAATGACTGGCATAGCAATTCTACTCTTAATCGTTAACGCAGTGTATGAAGCCTATCAAGCGCACAAAAAGCAGCAATCCTTATCAGTTAATCAATTCCTTTTCTTTGGTAAAACAACCTCTCAAAAACTAAGTGACTCCATCGATCTTTCAATTACAGCAATGACTTCACATTGATGTCTAATCTCCTTAGAAGTCCTCAGAAGCTAGGGGACAGGGGAGTTGAGGGAATACGACTCCAATGCTTTTACGAATCAAATGGTTGAAAGTCTGTGATCAAGCATTCTTGCTGGGATCCCGTTAACTACCTTAGAGAAGAGACACAATGCAACAGGATGTACTGAATCAAATTTCTATTTAGATCACATGCCTAAGAGAAGTTGCAAGTTTTTATTCTGGCGATTTCATTGAGCCATGTAATACTCTTAGTATTTCAATTTGCTCAGATTTAATTCTGTAAGGAACAATAAATGGGGTTCCGTTAATTATTAATTCGCGCGTATCAAAAATTCGACCTATTCTGCCCATGGCGGGGCTCTCGGAAAGCATTCCAACCGTTTTAATGATTTTTA
>JACCWN010000059.1 GCA_013697625.1 Legionella sp. | reverse complement strand
GGACTGAAATGGTTATGCCTGGTGATAATGTACAGTTAGTAGTTAATCTGCATGCACCCATTGCTATGGATGAAGGCTTGCGTTTTGCAATTAGGGAAGGCGGCCGTACAGTTGGCGCCGGTGTTGTCGCTAAAATAATTGAGTAACTATAATGAGTAGCAAACAAAATATTAGGATAAGATTAAAATCTTTTGACCATCGATTAATCGATTGTTCAACTGGAGAAATCGTTGAAACTGCAAAGCGTACTGGTGCACAAGTTCGTGGTCCAATACCTTTGCCTGTTCGAAAAGAAAAATTTACAGTTCTGACTTCTCCGCATGTTAATAAAGATGCAAGAGATCAGTATGAGTTACGTACTCATAAACGTTTAGTCGTAATTGTTAATCCCACTGAAAAAACAGTGGATGCTTTGATGAAGCTAGATCTGGCAGCTGGCGTTGATGTTCAAATTAGCCTTGATGAAGATAAGTAGGCATTAGGATGAACAATTTTTTAGAGGTATTACAATGATCGGTTTATTAGGCCGTAAAATCGGTATGACGCGGGTGTTCACTGCAGCTGGTATTTCCCTTCCAGTTACTGTAGTGGAAATACTACCAAATCGCGTATCACAAGTAAAAGACTCCGAAGTGGATGGATACAAAGCCATTCAATTAACCGGTGGAACAAGAAAAGCAAATAAGGTTTCAAAGCCAATGGCAGGACATTTCGCTAAAGCAGAAATTGAAGCTGGGGATATGTTAGCTGAATTCCACGTGGAATCACCCGAGGAGTATAAACTTGGCCAAGTTATTTCTATTTCTGATGTATTCACCTCAGGTCAGTATATTGATGTTTCAGGAACTTCAAAAGGTAAAGGGTTTGCAGGGACTGTAAAACGTCATAATTTCAGAACTCAAGATATGTCTCACGGTAACTCAAGATCTCATCGTGTGCCTGGTTCAATTGGACAAAACCAAACTCCTGGTCGTGTCTTTAAGGGTAAAAAAATGGCAGGACATATGGGAAATAGACGACGTTCAGTTACAAGCCTTGAAATTGTGCGTATTGATGTAGACCGAAATCTATTACTTATTAAAGGGGCAATTCCTGGCGCACCTGGCAATCGAGTCGAAATTAAGCCTTCAGCCAGAAAAAAAGCAAGAGGTGAGTGATGGAAATTAATATAAAAGATACAAATGCTCAATTAAAATTGAATGAAGAAGTTTTTGCATACGCTTATAATGAAGGGTTAATACATCAAGCCGTCGTTACGTATATGAATAATGGTCGAAGTGGTAATAGTGCTCAAAAGACTCGCGCTGAGGTTAGAGGCGGAGGTAGAAAGCCTTGGAACCAGAAAGGTACCGGCCGAGCCAGAGCAGGAACCATCCGTAGTCCTATATGGAGATCGGGCGGTGTAACTTTCGCCTCCAAAAAACGTGATTATTCACAAAAACTTAATAAAAAAATGTACAAACGTGCAATACGTAGTATAATCTCCCAACTTTGTAGAACTGATAAACTAGTTGTTCTAAGTAATTTTGAATGTGTAACGAATAAGACTAAAGATTTTATCAGTAAAATGAAGGAGCTAGAGATTCCTAATGCTCTTATCATTATGAATGATGTAGGTGAAAACGAGTATTTAGGATCTAGAAACTTAGTAGATTATGATATCTGTGATGTTACAACCATAGATCCAGTTTCTCTTCTAAGATTTGAAAAAGTTGTAGTAACCGAAGCTGCAATTAAAAAGATAGAGGAACAGTTACAATGAATGCAGAAAGATTACTAATGATTATAAGACAAACCCATACTTCTGAAAAAGCAACTATCATGGCTGATAAGTTTAATCAGTATACTTTCAAGGTATTAAAAACCGCTAAGAAAAGCGAAATAAAAATGGCTGTAGAGCAACTATTTAACGTTAAAGTTAAAAGTGTATCAGTTTTGAACGTGAAGGGTAAAACAAAACGTTTTAAACAAACTCAAGGAAAACGGAGTGACTGGAAGAAGGCATTTGTTTCTCTTCATGCTGATCAAGATATTGACTTTACAGTTATCGAATAAGGCAGATTAAGATGGCACTATTAAAATCGAAACCTACATCTCCCGGGAAACGTGGCGAGTTGCGAGTCGTTCACCATAATATTCATAAAGGTAAACCACATGCAGCACTTGTAGATAAAGTAAAAAAGACTGGTGGTCGTAATAACCAAGGTAGGATTACTGTAAGACATATTGGTGGTGGCCATCGTCAACAGTACAGAATAATTGATTTCAAACGTAATAAAGATGGTATTGTAGGACGTGTAGAACGCTTGGAATATGATCCAAATAGAACCGCACTTATTGCACTTATTGTTTATAAAGACGGTGAAAAAAGCTATATCATTGCTCCAGCAAATTTAGAAAAAGATGCATTGGTGGTGAGTGGTGCAGATGCTCCTATCAGTGTTGGTAATTGTTTGCCTTTGAAGAATATTCCTGTAGGAACCACAGTTCACTGTGTTGAATTGAAGTCTGGTAAAGGTGCTCAAATGTTAAGAAGCGCTGGATGTGGTGGTCAACTAGTAGCTAAAGAAGGCGTATATGCAACTCTAAGACTAAGATCTGGTGAGATGCGTAAAGTGCATATACTATGTAGAGCTACAATCGGTGAAGTATCAAATAGTGAACATAGCTTACGTTCATTAGGTAAAGCAGGTGCAAATCGTTGGCGTGGAATTAGACCAACTGTACGCGGTGTTGCAATGAATCCCGTTGACCATCCACACGGTGGCGGTGAAGGTCGTACTTCAGGTGGTCGTCATCCAGTGTCTCCGTGGGGTGTACCTACAAAAGGATATAAAACTAGAAGTAACAAACGTACTGATGGTTTTATTGTTAGACGACGTAAGAAGAAATAATTATTAAGAGGATATCAAGTGGCTCGTTCTATAAGAAAAGGTCCATTTATTGACCGACATTTGATCAGCAAGGTTGAAGAAGCTGTTGAATCAAAATCAAAAAAACCAATTAAAACTTGGTCTAGACGTTCAACAGTCATTCCAGAAATGATTGGTTTAACAATTGCTGTTCATAATGGTAAAGATCATGTCCCTGTTTATATTACAGATAATATGGTTGGCCATAAACTAGGTGAGTTTGCTATGACTCGTACATTCAAAGGCCATTCTGGCGACAGAAAGGCAAAAGGTAAGTAAGAGGAACTAATGGAAGTTACCGCAAAATTAAAAGGCGCACCATTATCTGCTCAAAAAGGACGATTGGTGGCCAATATGATAAGAGGCATGAATGTGTCTAAAGCACTTGATGTCCTTAAGTTTACACCTAAAAAAGGTGCTCAACTAATGCATAAATTATTACAATCAGTACTAGCTAACGCTGAAAACAATAATGGTGCTGATATTGATGATTTAAAAGTACATGTGGTTTTTGTTGATGAAGCAACAACTTTGAAACGCATTAGCCCTAGAGCTAAAGGTCGAGCTAACAGAATATGTAAGCGTACCTGCCATATTACTATTAAAGTATCTGACGAGGAATAAGCAATGGGACAAAAAGTTAATCCTATAGGCATACGCCTTGGAATAGTAAAAGATTGGAACTCTAAGTGGTTTGCGGGAAAGAAATATGCTGAGTTTTTAATTCAAGATATTAAGCTACGTGCTGAATTAAAGAAAAAGTTATACTCTGCTGCAATTAGTAAGATACTAATCGAGCGTCCTGCAAATAATGCTGTTGTTACCATCCTTTCTGCACGACCAGGGGTAATTATTGGCAAGAAAGGCGGTGGTATAGAAACTCTACGCAAAGAAATATCAAAAAGGTTGGGCGTCCCTGTTCACTTAAATATACAAGAAATTAAAAAGCCTGAAATTGACTCTACTTTAGTTGCAGAAGGCATAGCTCAACAATTAGAACAACGAGTCATGTTTAGACGGGCTATGAAACGTGCTGTAACATCAGCAATGAAGGCCGGCGCTAAAGGTGTTAAAATTTGTGTAAGTGGAAGACTTGGTGGTGCTGAAATTGCTCGTAGTGAATGGTATAGGGAAGGTCGTGTACCATTACATACGTTTAGAGCTGATATTGATTATGGTACAGCAGAATCAAAAACCACCTATGGAATTATCGGTGTAAAAGTTTGGATCTTTAAAGGGGAAGTTCTCCCACAAAAGAAAAGATCTACAGAAAGCGCCTAGTAAGTGAGGATTAGTTATCATGTTACAACCAAAGCGTACTAAATATCGCAAACAGATGAAAGGTCGAAACAGAGGTTTGGCCCTTAGAGGCAGCAAGATCAGTTTTGGTGAATTTGGCTTAAAAGCACTTGAGCGCGGACGTTTGACTGCTAGACAGATCGAGGCAGCTCGTAGAGCAATGACCCGTCATGTTAAGCGTGGTGGAAAAATTTGGATCAGAGTTTTTCCAGATAAACCTATTACTCAAAAACCATTAGAGGTTAGACAAGGTAAAGGTAAGGGTAGCGTTGAATATTGGGTTGCTCAAATTCAACCAGGAAAGATATTATTTGAGATGGAAGGAGTTACGAGAGAGCTCGCTATGGAAGCCTTTGATCTTGCTAAAGCGAAACTACCTTTCAAAGTAATTTTTGAAGAGCGGACGGTGATGTAATGAAAAGAATTGATGAATTACGAAATTTAACAGCTGATGAATTGCAAAATGAATTACTTTCTTTACGAAAAGAACAATTTACTTTAAGGATGAAGAAAGCAAGTGGCTCGCTAGATAAAACTCATCTTATTACTGTGACACGTAAGTTAGTAGCCAAAGTAAAAACAATATTGACGGAAAAGGCAGGTAAAGAACATGTCTAATAGTGAATCAAGTGCTAGATCCATGATAGGTAAAGTAGTTAGTGACAAAATGGACAAAACTATTGTGGTGATGATTGAGCGGACAGTAAAACATCCTAAGTATGGGAAGATTATGAAACGTAAAACCAAATTACATGCTCACGATGAAAAACAAGTCGGCAAAATAGGTGATACGGTAAGAATTTGTGAATCAAGGCCGATCTCTAAAATGAAGAGCTGGGTATTAGTTGAAGTGATTTCTTAGACAACAGTATTCTTTTACTTTTAAAACCCTTAAAGGGCTGATATAATCAGCAACCTTTTTCTGTTCTGAATTAGAGCTGGAGAAAAAAATGATTCAAATGCAATCAGTGCTTGATGTAGCTGACAACAGCGGAGCACGCAAAGTTATGTGTATAAAAGTATTAGGTGGATCGCATAGACGATATGCCCGAGTCGGTGATTTGATAAAGGTTAGTATTAAAGATGCTATACCAAGAAGTAAAGTTAAGAAAGGTTCAGTTATGAAGGCAGTTGTTGTCAGGACAGCTCAAGGAGTACGTAGAGATGATGGATCTCTAATTCGTTTTGACGGTAATGCGGCTGTACTTTTGAATAATCAGAATGAACCAATTGGTACTCGTATATTTGGACCAGTAACTCGTGAATTACGAGAAAAGTTTATGAAAATTATATCACTGGCTGCTGAAGTTTTGTGAGTGAGGATTAGTTATGAATTGTAAAAGATCAGGACGAATAATATCAGGTGATGAAGTCATCATCATTGCTGGTAAGAGTAAAGGTCACGTAGGCAAAGTTCTGCGGGTTAAAGATGACCGTATTTTTGTTCAGGGTGGAAATTTAAGTAAAAAACATGTTAAAAATGATCCACAGCAGCCTGAAAAAAAAGGTGGGATTGTCACAATTGAAGCTAGTATTCATCAATCTAATATTGCTTTATACAATCCTAGTACTAATAAAGCGGATAAAGTTGGCTTCAAGTTTCTTGACAATGATAGCGTTAAGAAGAAAGTAAGATACTTTAAATCAAATAATGAATTAGTAGGCCGTGTCTAAATTGGGTGATTATAATGTCTAGACTTAAAGAGTTTTACAAAAATGAAGTAATCACTACGATGATGAAAGAGTTTGATTATTCAAGTGTTATGCAAGTACCTAAAATTCTAAAAATTACATTGAATATGGGTGTTGGTGAAGCAGTAGCAGATAAAAAAGTAATGATCCATGCTGAAGAAGATATGAAACGTATTACTGGACAAAAGCCTATAATTACTAAAGCAAAAAAATCAATTGCTGGATTTAAAATTAGGGAAGGTTGGCCTATAGGTTGTAAAGTTACTCTTAGGCGCGAACGTATGTACGAGTTTTTGGATAGATTGGTTTCTATTGCTTTGCCTAGAGTTAGAGATTTTCGTGGTTTAAACCCTAAATCATTTGATGGTACAGGTAATTATAGTATGGGAATAAGTGAACAAATCGTATTTCCTGAAATTGATTATGATAAAACAGATTGTATACGTGGTCTGGATATTTGTATTACAACAAGTGCAAAATCGAACAAAGAAGCTAAAGCTTTATTAGAGGCGTTTAACCTTCCATTAAAAGATAGAGTTAAAAATTAAAAGGGTGAAATAAGTGGCTAAGAAATCAATGCTTATGCGTGAATTAAAGCGTGAAAAACTGGTAGAGAAGTATAGAGCGCGTAGAGAACTCCTTAAAAAACAAAGGAAATCTTCTAACGATTTCGATGTGATTATGAAAATTCAAGATGAAATTTCTAAATTACCGCTTAATTCAAATCCTGTGCGCTATACTGAGCGTTGCCAACAGTGTGGTCGTACACATGCAGTATATCGCAAATTCGGTCTTTGCCGTATTTGTTTAAGACAGCAGCTTATGGCGGGCAATGTGCCTGGTGGTAGAATGTCAAGCTGGTAATTTTTTAGATTGGAGAACAATAGTGAGTATGCATGATCCAGTTGCTGATATGCTAACAAGAATAAGAAATGGTCAACAAGCTAAACATCAACAGGTAAAATTAATTTCTTCTAACTTAAAAGAAGAAATCGCTCGTGTCCTCAAAGAAGAGGGTTATATACGAGATTTCTTTATTGAACCATTAGATAATAATCTTAAATCTATGACTATAGACCTTAAGTACTATTATGGTAAACCTGTTATTGAGTTAATTAAACGAATTAGCAGACCAGGGTTAAGAGTTTATAAATCTTATAGAGATTTGACTTCCATACCTGGTTTTGGTGTGGCTATATTGACTACACCTAAAGGAATAATGACCCATGTCTCTGCAAAGCTTAAAGGTGTTGGTGGTGAAGTTATTTGTGAAGTGGCATAAAACTTAAGAGGAACGACATGTCTAGAGTGGCAAAAGCTCCTATTGTTCAGCCAGCGAATGTAGAAATTACGCTTTCTGATAAAACAATATCTGTAAAGGGGCCTAAAGGGTCAATGACCCATAATATCAACAAATTGGTTCGTGTTGTTAAAAACAAAGAAACGAATCATTTTGAGTTTTCCCCTGCCGCAAATGACCCCAAAGCTTGGGCTCAGGCAGGTACAGCAAGGGCATTGGTGAATAACATGATTCATGGTGTCACTGAAGGGTTTGTTGTTGCATTAGAATTAGTTGGGGTAGGTTATAGGGCGCAAGCTAAAGGAATGTCAATTACTCTTTCCTTAGGTTTTTCACACCCTATTGAGTATGATATTCCAGAGGGGGTATTAGTTGAAACACCAACAAATACTTCAATCATACTCAAGGGTATTGATAAACAAATTTTAGGTCAAATTGCATCAGAAATCAGATCCTTTAGACCACCTGAGCCTTATAAAGGCAAAGGAGTTAAGTACGTGGGCGAAATTATAGCTCGTAAAGAAGCGAAGAAGAAATAAGGTATAGGTATGAATAAGCAAAACTCACGCAATAGACGTGGATTAAAAGCGAAAGCACTGATTCGTAAGTCTGGCAGATTAAGATTGGTTGTTTATAGAAGCGGGTTACATATTTATTGTCAAATAATTCAGGCTGATACTCTTGGAGACAAAGTCTTAGTAGTTAGTTCGACTAATGACAAAGAACTAAGAGAAAGCTTAGTTGGTAAGAATAAAGTTGAACAATCGAATTTGGTTGGTAAATTACTTGGAAAACGTGCAAAAGCACAGGGTATTACTCAGGTTGCATTCGATCGTGCTGGTTATAAATATCATGGCCGAGTGAAAGCCCTTGCAGAAGGTGTTCGCGAAGCTGGATTAGATTTTTAAGGAACGTTTATGGCATTCGAAGATTTAGCTAAATCAGATGGATACCAAGAAAAACTTGTGTCCGTTAATCGTACAGCGAAAGTTGTTAAAGGCGGCCGGGTTTTTGGTTTTGCTGTTTTAGTTGTTGTTGGCGATGGGAAAGGTCGGGTGGGTTTTGGGAGAGGTAAAGCACGTGAAGTGCCTATAGCCATACAAAAAGCTATGGACCAAGCGAAGAAGAATATGGTTTATATACCTTTATCAGGCACTACTATATTCCATCAAATCACTTGGAATTACGGTGCATCAAAAGTATTTATGAAGCCTGCTAGCAAAGGTACAGGTATTATTGCTGGTGGCGCGATGAGAGCCGTACTCGAAGTTTTAGGAGTTCAAGATATATTGGCTAAAAGTATTGGTTCTACGAATCCTAGTAACATCGTTCGTGCAACAATTGGTGCTTTAACTCATATAGGTACTCCCGATTACGTAGCTGCCAAACGTGGTAAAACTGTTGAAGAAGTAATGGCGGACTAAAATGGATAAAAAAATTAAAATTACTCTTGTTAAGAGTTTGATTGGCCGAAAACCAAAACATATAAATATTGCTAAACAGTTGGGATTAGGTAAAACAAATTCTAGTGTATCGCATAATGACACTCCAGAGATTCGTGGACTTGTTAATATTATCAATTACCTGTTACTAGTTCAGGAGAATGTATGATGAATTTAAACACATTATCACCAGATATCGGTTCTAGACCACCTAAAAAAAGACTAGGTCGTGGAATAGGGTCTGGCTCTGGTAAAACCTGTGGTAAGGGACATAAAGGTCAAAAAGCAAGAGCTGGTGGTTACCATAAGATCAACTTTGAAGGTGGGCAAATGCCTATTCAAAGGCGCTTACCTAAATTGGGTTTTAGATCTAGAGTAGGACGTACTGTTGATCAAATTTGTCTTAGTGAACTCGCTAAACTAAAGGATGAAGTTATAGACCTGAAAGCCTTATGCAAGGCTGGGCTAATTACAACAATTATAAAAGATGTTAAAGTTATTCTTTCTGGTGAGTTAACCACAGCTATTAAGCTTAAAGGCTTAAGAGTCACTAAGGGAGCACGCCAGGCTATTGAAGCTTTAGGCGGTAGCATAGAAGAGTGAACATGAGAAACCAAAAGAATAATAAGGCTCAAACACAAGGTGGGATGTCTGAGCTTAAATCTAGATTGATTTTTGTTGTACTTGGAATTTTAGTCTACCGTTTAGGGTCTCATATTCCCGTCCCAGGCTTAGATCCTGCAAAGTTGGCAAATTTTTTCAATGAGCAACAAAATACGATCTTTGGGTTGTTTAATATGTTTTCTGGTGGCGCTTTATCGAGAGTAACTGTGTTTGCGATTGGAATCATGCCTTATATATCCGCATCCATTATTATACAGTTGTTTTCAGTTGTTTCTCCTAAACTAGAGCAGTTAAAAAAAGAAGGTGAGGCTGGTCGTAGAAAACTAAATCAATACACTAGATATTTGACATTGGTTCTATCCATCTTTCAATCACTTGGCATGGCTAGATGGCTTGCCGGGCAGCATATTGCACTACAACCAGATTTTGTTTTTTACTTTACTGCAGTTACCACGCTGGTTACAGGCACAATGTTTTTAATGTGGTTAGGCGAACAGATAACTGAGAAAGGTGTGGGTAACGGGATTTCAATCATTATATTTTCAGGAATTGTATCTAGTATGCCTGTTGCTATTTCATCGGTGCTGCAGCAGGTTAAAGAAGGTCAAATGCAAGCACTTACACTTTTACTTATTGCTATGGTTGTAATTGTTGTAACAGGATTTGTAGTATTTATGGAAAGGGCACAAAGGCGTATACGTGTTAATTATGCACAGAGGACACAAGGTAGGAAGGTATTTGCTGCTCAGACTAGCCACTTACCTTTAAAGATAAACATGTCTGGTGTAATACCACCGATTTTTGCATCGAGTATTATACTGTTGCCAGCAACATTAGCCCAATTTTTTTCTCATACTAAGGGCATGACGTGGTTAACAGACGTTGGTATGGCCTTATCCCCAGGTCAACCTTTATATCTGATCGTGTATGCTTTAGCAATATTGTTTTTTGCGTTCTTTTACGCAGCTTTAGTTTTTAATCCTAAAGATACCTCAGAAAATTTAAAAAAATCTGGGGCTTATATACCAGGTATCAGACCTGGTGAGCAAACAACAAAGTACATAGACGCAGTTATGACACGATTAACATTAGTAGGTGCGATTTATCTAGTACTTGTTTGTTTATTGCCTCAGATATTAATGTACACATGGCATGTACCCTTTTATTTTGGAGGGACATCTTTATTAATCATAGTTGTTGTCATTATGGATTTTGTAGCTCAAGTACAAGCTCATTTGGTGACACAACAGTATGATTCATTAATGAAAAAGGCTAATTTTAAGGGTACTAAATTACCTGGTCTACTATGATTTAATCGGAGTTAGTAATGAAAGTAAGAGCATCAGTTAAACGTATTTGTAGAAATTGCAAAATAATAAAAAGAAGTGGCACTATACGTGTAATTTGTAAGGATGCAAGACATAAACAAAGACAAGGTTAATTTTTTACTTGATTTTAAGTTATAGAAATAGTATTCTTCTGTCCCTTTCGACAGAACAAAAAACGTTCGGAGAAGTTAATGGCTCGTATTGCGGGAGTAAATATACCAGACCACAAACACGTGGTAATTGCTTTAACAGCAATTTATGGTATTGGTAAAACAACATCTTTAAAATTATGTAAAACTGTTGATATTGATACTGCAGCTAAAGTGTCTCAACTAACTGACGCACAATTAGAATCCCTAAGAATAGAGATTGCGAAGATAACAGTAGAAGGTGACTTGCGTCGTGTTGTTTCTATGAACATTAAACGACTAATGGATTTAGGGTGTTATCGAGGTCTACGTCATCGGAGAGGGTTACCCGTGCGAGGACAGCGTACCAAGACAAATGCTCGTACTAGAAAAGGCCGAAGAAAAGGCAGTAATGTTTGATTTTAAAGTAGGAAGGCAAGATGGCAATCACAAAGGCAAAGCAACAAAAAGTACGTAAGAAAGCAAAGCGTGTTGTAGTGGATGGAATAGTGCATGTGCATGCATCATTTAACAATACAATAGTGACCTTTACAGATCGGCAAGGTGCTGCCTTATGTTGGGCAACTTCAGGTGGTTCCGGATTTAGAGGATCAAGAAAAAGCACACCATATGCTGCTCAGATAGCAACTGAAAAAGCCTCAATTGTTGCAAAAGAATATGGGGTTAAATCTGTGGCTGTTTTTGTACATGGTCCCGGTCCTGGTAGAGAGTCAACTATCCGTCAATTGATTCAAGAAGATTTTAAAATTGTCGAAATAACTGACGTTACGGGCATACCTCATAATGGTTGTAAACCTGCTAAAAAACGTCGTGTATAAGACTCAGGAGTAATAAATGGCTAGATATCTTGGTCCTAAATGTAAATTATCACGTCGAGAAGGCTGTGATTTACTACTAAAAAGTGGTTTTCGTTCTCATGAATCCAAATGTAAGTCTGGTAAACTACCAGGGCAACATGGTGATAAAAAGCCTAGATTAAGTGGCTATGGAATTCAGCATAGAGAAAAACAAAAAATTAGAAGATTATACGGAGTTCTTGAAAAACAATTTCGTAATTATTTTAAGAAAGCTGCTAGACAAAAAGGTTCTACTGGTGAAAACTTGATGTCCCTACTTGAAAGACGTCTCGATAATGTCGTGTATCGTATGGGTTTTGCAAGCACAAGGGCTGAGGCGAGACAGTTGGTTGCTCATAAAGCCATACTTGTAAATGATAAGGTCGTCAATATAGCGTCCTTTTTGGTTAGTGCTGGGGATGTCATTTCTGTTCGTCAAAAAGCTAAAGGCCAGGGCCGGATTCAAGCGGCTATTGCCTTATCTGAACAAAGAGTTGCTTGCGAGTGGATCAATATCGACTTAGCCTCTTTAAAGGGAACGTTTACTACAGCGCCAACATTAAATGACTTGTCTTCAGACTACAATATAAATCTTGTTGTAGAACTGTACTCTAAGTAAGCTCGGAGAAATAGCTGAATGTATACTGAAATCAATGAAATGCCTACACCAAAAGTTCTAAAAGTTCAGGCAGAATCACTTTATAAAGCTAAAATAGTTTTGGAACCTTTAGCTCGGGGCCTGGCCCATACTCTTGGGAATGCTTTAAGAAGGTTATTACTAGCCTTTATGCCTGGCAGTGCCATTACTGAAGCTACGATAGATGGTGTTCTTCATGAGTACAGCACAATCGTTGGAGTACAAGAGGATGTTGTTGACTTGTTACTTAACCTTAAGTTGGTTGCAATTAAACTAACTGTTGGTGAAGAAGCTATTTTGACATTAAATAAAGAAGGCCCCTGTCAGGTTACTGCTGGAGATATTCAATTAACGCACGGTCAGGAAATTATTAATCCTGATTTGGTTATTGCAAATCTTAATGAAAAAGGTAAGTTGAATATGACCCTTAAAGTTGAAAAGGGCATTGGCTTCCATAATACTGATTCTTTTATCAGGTTATTAGATGATGAAGTTGAAATTAAGACTGTTGGTAAACTTAAAATTGACACTTGTTTCTCTCCAGTTAAGCGTGTGGCCTATTATGTGGAAAGTGCTAGAGTAGAAAATCGCACTGATTTTGATAAGTTAATTATTGATTTGGAAACCAATGGTACAATTGATGCAGAAGAAGCCATACGAATTGCCGCTAGTATTCTACAAAGACAATTGCATTCTTTTGTTGATATGAAATTTGAAGAATCACGTACCGATAATAAAGAGCGTAATGATTTTGATCCAGTTCTATTAAGATCTGTGGATGATTTAGAACTAACTGTTCGGTCTGCAAATTGTTTAAAAGCTGAAAATATTCATCATATTGGTGACTTAGTTCAGAAGACTGAAAATGAACTACTAAAAACACCCAATTTAGGTAAGAAATCTTTAACTGAGATTAAAGATGTTTTAGCATCTCGTTCTTTATCACTAGGAATGAAGCTAGAGAACTGGCCTCCTGCGAGTTTGGTTGAGTGATAATTGGTAATTGATCTTAATTCTGTTGATAAACACACAGTGTAAGTATTTATTTGAGTAATCATATTAACTCACAATTATTGTGAGTTTGTATATGAATTTAGTTAAGAGTTTTATGCATAGCCATTGTGACTAAAGCTCTTCTGTATGTAAGTTTATTCTGTGTAGGCAGTGTTTGGGTTGATTTAAAAACAAAGCATGCACGATTTATTTTAAAGTTTAATTTGCGATAGCAAATTTTTTGGAGTTTGTGTTATGTCAAACCGTGATATTGGCCGAAGTTTTAGCCGTACCAGCAGCCATCGTAAGGCTATGTTTTCAAATATGTGCTGCTCTTTAATTGAGCATGAATTGATTAGAACTACACTACCTAAGGCCAAAGACCTTCGCCGTTATATTGAGCCTTTAATTACTGTTAGTAAAGCTGATTCAGTTGCGTCCCGCCGTCGTGCATTTGATATTTTACGTTCTAAGTCTGCTGTAGGTAAGTTATTTACTGATCTTGGCCCCCGTTATGTTGAAAGACCTGGTGGTTATATTCGAATTATTAAATGTGGTAATCGGGTAGGAGATAATGCTCCAATGGCGATTGTAGAGTTTGTAGATAGGCCTACAGATACTTCTGATGATGAAGTGAAAAAAGTATAATCCTTTTATATAATCATGGTTTAAACTTAATAAACCTTCTCTCTCACTTTTGTCATAGGATGATTCCAAGTCTTGCTGCTTGTTTGTGAGACTTTCTTTTCCAATTTTTTCTCAAGAATTGGTATGACTCTGCTATTATCTAAAATAGTCAAGGATAAAATCATTTGCATGATTATTGACTTGATGTGTTTAATATCTTGCGAGTGGCTAGTAGCACATCTACCTTTCCTAACCTGAAATATTGAAAAAGCAGATAGAAAAACACTATCAAATGGTTTTTTGGTTTCCAGGGGATCTCAGTTCTGTCTATAAGATGGTAATAAACAAGTGGACCAATATAATTGTACAGGCGCGTATTTTACTAAACTGCTTGGAAAACCATATTAGGATTTTATTCATGATTTTACTTAGGAGTGTGGACTCAAATAGAGATTTAATTTAGTTAGATAAAGGGTTTGAAGGTGAATAAATGTATTTACTAAGAGACTAAAAATGGAGGTGTATGCCATTTTAACTTGCTTTTTCAATAAAAAATTAAATTAAAGAAAAATGAATATTTATTTAATAGTCCCTTCTGATGAAAAAGAGAAAAAATTTTTAGAAGAATTTAAGTTAATTTACAAGGCCTTGTACAAAGAACAAACGAAATCAAAAAAAAAGACAAAAATATCGATGGGATGTCTTTACCGCAAATTAAAGCATACGCTATGCAACATCCTGAAAGCCGTACAGCATTAGATTGGTCTATAAACCAAGATAGCTTAAATACAATGTAAAAAGAGACTAAAAAAACTATTTTTTTTATGAAATACATAAACTCGCTATATCAGTTCAAGGTATATTTCAACCAATAATAATGAAGCTAAGGATATAACTCAACAATCTGGTTCAAGAAGCCAACTATATTACCTGCATAAAATGACTGGACTACCTAGTTATCATTTAGTTAAATATTTTTTTACCGATAAATGGATTGCCAAAGATTATGCTGAATTCTTGAAGGAGTGATTTTGGCAATGCATTAATTGATGCCACCTTTTTACGCATGTCTATGCCCAATTGCTGGTGTTCAAAATCAATACCATTTGAAATCGTTCAAAAAATGCAATCTTGTTGCCGAGAAGAATTTAAAAAAAGGATTGTATAAGCTATACAATCTATAACAAACAATTAACTGAAGGCCAGGTAAGCCACTGGTTTGACCAGTGAGATTCTCAAGGCTATGCCTTTAGATTTAGTGATGACAGTGCCAAAATAGGTCTGTGGACTTGACGGTATCACCGGAGTAAGTAAATGGCACTATCATCATACGAGAGTTTAAGTCACTCTAAATGGGGCTGCAAATTTCATGTAGTATTTGTACCTAAATACAGGAAAAAAGTGTTGTATGGGTAGATTCGTAAATTTCTTGGCCCCTTGTTTCATGATTTGGCAGGTCAACGTAGCTGCAAAAATCTTGGAAGGCCATATGATTCAAGATCATGTCCATATGTTGATAGCCATACCACCAAAATATTCAGTCTCGGAAGTGATTGGATATATCAAAGGAAAAATTGCGATTGCTGTTGCACGGCAGTTTGGTGGTAGAAACGGCATTTTAATGGTGAAAAGTTTTGGCTAGTGGCTATGCAGTATCCACTGTGGATTTCGAAGAGGTGAAGATTAAAGAATACATCCGTAAACAAGAGCAGCTCGATGCACAGGGTGTCAATGAAGATGGAAGTTTTTGATTCAAAACTGAACTTTACAATGGCAGCCTTTGGGGCTGCTAACAACCGTCAAGCCACCCGCTCCACGGGTGCGGTCTGACTTAAACACACCTTTATCGCTAGACAGCTTGCAACAATGGCACAAATGGTTATTTCCTGATGATGAGGCATCTAATTTATATAGAATTAACATCAGGGCAGTTAAGAGGTGAGGAACCTATGCAAGTAGTCTCTGGGCATATTGATAAGCCAACAGTTGCCAACAGTGCATTTGGAAGCGCCGTCAAGGGAACGATTAGGGCAGGAATTAAATTTATTTCTGGAATGATTCAAAAAAAGCCTATAGAACCAACATTGGATCCATTATTACGAGCAGCAATTAGTCATTTTTGGTTTAAACAGTGCATCCACTCGAAGATACAAACGGACGGATCACGCGCGCTCTAACCGATTTAGCCTTAGCCCAAGAGGATAAGCAGGGTATTCGGTTATATGCTATGTCGGCAACTATTCTTGCTAACCTCAACGATTATTATAGAACTATGGAAAGAAGTCAGCGTCAAACCACATATATAACCATGTGGTTGTTATGGTTTTTAAAACTTTGGATAGTAGTATTCAAACTGCTATCAATAAAATTGACCAAACTCTTACTAAAAGTCTCTTTTGGCAGGTTTTCAAGAAAGGGAGCTCTCCAAAGAGCAAATAATAATTATTAATTTAATGTTTGATGAAAAAGACAAAACATTTGAACAAGGAATTAGTGCTGCTCAGTATAAAAAAATAACTAAAGTAAGTAAGGCTACAGCAACTAGACATCTTTCGGATTTACTAGATAAAGGTTGTTTCGAAAAATTGCCGGGTGGAGGAAGGAGTACTCGATATCAAATTACATCAAAATTCATGAAGAGAATTATGCGAGATGATTAATATCCATGGGCATTATGAATTCATGTAATTCGTTAGGCTCAATTCGTTCTTCAATACCCGCTTCCCTACCGCATCAACCCTTTGTAATTCCGGGTTATGCGCAAAAAGGGCTAAATGGTATTATTTGGGCGCTCATGCGTTCTGGAGACCCCCCCCTATTGGTCAACTCGTTGCTAGTTTTCGTACTCTTAGAATTTCGTAATATTTTTGTGCTCATTGAATTATTTTTTGATTTGTGTATAATGTTTAACAATAATAATCAAGGCATAACATGATAATAGTTACCATAGGTACAGAAAGTATATTATCTGAGGTCCATAATGAAGACCTGCAAAATGGAACATTTATTATTCCCGAAGAGGTCACGTCTATTGGGGATAATGCATTTAACTACTGCACTGGCTTAACCCATATCACAATACCTACTAGCGAGACTTCTATTGGGGATTTCACATTTAGAGGCTGTACTGGCTTAACCCACATTACAATACCTGATAGCGTGACTTCTATAGGGGCATGCGCATTTTCCGACTGTACAGGCTTAACCCACTTCGCAATATCTGCTAGCGTGACTTCTATTGGGGAATACACATTTTACGGCTGTGCATGTCATCATTGATACAGATCCTTTTAAAAAATTAGAACGTATTAAGCATTTTTTGTCAGAAGACTCACGACTTTGTGTGGTATCAAGAAAAATCTTCCAAAGCCAGCAAGAGGTATTAAACAGGGTTTTTTTCTTTGCCCTGCTGCTGTAAGCGAGTTGCTAGGCAATCTTACATTAGATAAGGATATACAAGGAATCATTGCCAAGTTTGTTAATTACCCCCCTGAAGATTTGTCAAAAGCTTTAGCCAAAGTTCCAAGTCCTGCAAGGGAGAGTGAATTTGAGCGATATAACCAGAGATTACATCAAGTACTAAACCAGTATATAAATCATTGTCAAAAAAAGCAGCTTTGCATTGATAAATTGCGTGCCTATATTGACGTTATGGATAAAAGCAATGATGAACGATGTCCTAAGGGACTGATAAGTCAAGTCCAACAAAATAAAGATGTTCTACGCACCCATGTCATAGCCAAGAGTATATTGTCTCATTTGACAGATGAGCAAGAATTAGAGCTATCTATTGCTGACTATCAATTAATAAGGAAAAAACCAAAATTATTAGAGATATTGGCCTTAATATACCAAGGTGATGTCATCACCGATTTAATGCAGACACAATATGAGACCTTGTGCAAAGCGCTGCAAACTAAAACCCATGCGCTTATTGTAAAAGGAACAGAGGGTAAGATAGATTTTAACCCCCGATATAAAAACATAGCAGAAGTTGCATCCACCTTAAACGATAAGCTTCTTAAGGCAGGAAAAGATTTTTTTGCCCACCCTGCTTGTGTACATGTAGCCGCATTTAAAGACGCTTGCCATGATGCCATCGGTAGTGCTGAAGCTGAATTTAAAAAAAATCGCAGCCCTTGGAGTTTGGAAAGTTGGAATGAGTTACATCCTATATTAAAACGCCTCTTAGGCATTTTAGCATTGCTTACCGTGATTCCAGCATTGATGGTTTCTGTAAAATCCACCCATGGGTTTACAAAAACCTTTTTTGGCTACTGTCAAACTGATTCGTCAGATAGATTGCATGACTTTGAAAAAGGATAGCTCAGTTGACTGATAGTATTGATGGGCTTTCAGCAGTCTTAGCTTAAGTAACATCTGCCTGTGTTCTCAGCTTGCAGAGGGATTTTCCCCTTATGTCCTAATGTATAATCATCTAGGTAAAATTCTTGTCCATATATTTAAAGAAGGGGAGCAAATCAGTCTGTTGGGCTTTATTGTAAAGCCATTCTCCAAATTTTGTAAATCATTTACACTAGCCCAATAACCCCCACTTGGGTTTGCAACAAGATACGGGGCTTGAGTTAGTTCATCAATATCGGTGCTTGTATTTACCTTTGCCCCTTCAGGGCTGCCAAATCAAATGGGTGAAGTGTCCTAATTTAATCAAATAAAAACCGACTGTAAGAGTCGGTTTTTATTATAAGAGAGATTAGATCAAAATATATGATATTCAGGAACGTAAGCTTTTATCTGTTGGGCAAATTGTCGTAAAACGTCCAAACCAGATTCTTCGGCCTGTCTACACCATTGTTGCAAAGCTTCAATCAACTCTTTTTGGGATGAGGCTGTTTTTAGCCATACATTTTGTAAGGATTGCTTATAAGTGTAAACAACTTTTAATTGTTCATGGGCTTCTAATAAATTATGTAATCGTTTTTTAGCTTTGATTGTTAACAATTTATCTTCTCGGCGTAACAGACTGCCAGCTCTTTGAAAAAGTTTTCTATCTGCTTTATTTTCAACAAGTGTACTTTTCTCTGCTTTCAAAATCGGTCTGATTACTTTTTTATAATAATTGGACATAACTTGAAAACGATTGCCTATTACAGCTTTAACTGTCTCAATGTCAACCTGACGTTTACCTTCTTTAATTGCAAGCTTGGGGGGTAATTTCTTAACTTTGGCTAGGCCAAAAAATGAGAGTATTCTAATGTAAAACCAACCAATATCAAATTCCCACCATTTTACCGAAAACTTGGCTGAAGATGCAAAGGTATGATGATTGTTATGAAGCTCTTCTCCACCAATCCAAAATCCCCAGGGTATGATGTTGGTTGCAGCATCAGTACATTCAAAATTTCTATAGCCCCAGTAATGTCCAATGCCATTTACAACACCTGCAGCAAATACGGGGATCCACATCATTTGAATTGCCCAAACTGATAGACCAGGAATTCCAAAAAAGAATAAATCAAGGGCTAACATCAGCATAATTCCTTTACTAGAATGTTTAGAATATATGTGACGCTCTAGCCAGTCCGTAGGAGTTCCATGAGAATATTTCGCTACCATTTCTCTATTTTTACGTGCATCCCTATATAATTCAGCCCCTTCCCAGAAAACTTTTTTAATTCCATACACAACAGGACTATGAGGATCACCTTCAATATCGGCCGAGGCATGATGCTTTCGATGGATGGCAACCCAATCTGCTGTAACCATGCCAGTGGTCATCCAAAGCCAGAAACGAAAAAAATGGCTAATAATGGGATGTAAACTCAAGGCACGGTGCGTTTGATGTCGATGAAGGTAAATGGTGACAGCTGCTATGGTTGTTTGCGCTAAAATCACTGTGGCGATTACATAGCCCCAAAAAGAGAGATTTAAATAGCCAAAAATCATAATACCCCCTATAAAATTAAACCAATGTACAATATTAGTATCCTAGTTACTTATATACTTAGCTTAAGTATATTTAAAAAAAGTCCATTCTTATACATAATAACACATTTTAGACCCAAGATTGCATCCTTTCAAGATTTAGTCAATAATGAAAAATATAATAGTCTAGTCTTAAATGGTTTCTTCAATGAATAATAAACTTCGTAATCTTTCTAATTCCTTTATACCCTTCTTAATTATAGGCATTTCAATCGCCCTTTTTTTATGTATGCTGTTTATATTTGCTTATGTTGCGATATGGGGAATAATCATTGGCGGAATGATTTGGGTGGCAACTATGATTAAAAAATATTTCTTTCCTGTAGATCAACCTGGGCCCATTAATAAAGAGCCCGGTAGGATCATTGATCACAAAAAGTAATTTATAATATAAAATGACTTTTTATCTAGGGTCTGTTGACATTTCATTTTTGGCCTAAAAAACACTCATAAACCCCATATTTTAGTAGTTCCTCATTCAAAATTCCTCAGCGTGCTTCGGCACGCTTCCGGTTTTTTCACTCCCGACCGCAAAAATCTGACATTCCTGAGTGTTTTATATTCTCAAAAATGAAATGACAAGAGACTCTAGTACAACGTTTCAGTGATTCTGTCCTATTACATTAAACCTAATTTCCCGAAAAATTATCGCTAGGTTTTACTTGGCCGGTTCAATATTTAAACATTCCAAGATTTCCCTCTGGGGCTTCGTT
>JACCWN010000058.1 GCA_013697625.1 Legionella sp. | reverse complement strand
GGACTGAAATGGTTATGCCTGGTGATAATGTACAGTTAGTAGTTAATCTGCATGCACCCATTGCTATGGATGAAGGCTTGCGTTTTGCAATTAGGGAAGGCGGCCGTACAGTTGGCGCCGGTGTTGTTGCAAAGATAATAGAGTAAAGTGTAACATGGGCTGACATACAGATTCTTTATGTCAGTTAAATTAGGCCAGTAGCTCAATTGGCAGAGTGGCGGTCTCCAAAACCGCAGGTTGGGGGTTCGATTCCCTCCTGGCCTGCCAACTTATAAAGTAAATATGAACAATATAATTGAAAACCGAAATAGTGGGCTACAAAATGTAACCTCCTGGGTAGCAATGGCCTTGGTTACAATAGGTGCATTTTTCTGTACATATTACTATGTATTATCAGCTCCTATTCAGGCTATTGTTTGGCTTGCATGGTTTGTTTCCATGATACTGCTAGGTTATACGACAACCAAAGGCAAACAAGCCTATCAATTCGCAGTAGAAGCCAAGGTAGAATTACTAAAAGTCGTTTGGCCTACACGACAAGAAACAATTCAGACAACTATCATTGTTATGGTTATGGTCGCGCTGGCTGGATTTATCCTTTGGGGAGTAGATTCAGCTATGATGTGGGCAATTGCTAAAATTACACATTTAGGGTGATATGGTGGAAGAAAAACAGTGGTACGTAGTACATGCTTATTCTGGGTATGAAAATTTTGTAATGCGAGAGATCACAGCGCGCGCACTTCAACACGATTTGCAAAATAAAATAGGCGAAGTTGTGGTACCATCTGAAGAAGTAGTAGAAATGCGATCAGGTCAGAAACGTAAAAGTACACGTAAATTTTTTCCTGGCTATGTTTTAGTGAACATGGTTATGGATGATCAAACTTGGCATATGGTGAGAGCGATACCCAGAGTACTAGGATTTATTGGTGGTACAAGCCAAACTCCGACCCCAATCACCAATAAAGAAGCTCAAGCCATCATGCAAAGAGTCGAAGATGGGGTAACCAAACCCAAACCGAAAGTTCTTTTTGAGCCAGGTGAAGTTGTAAGAGTTAAAGAAGGACCCTTCGTTGACTTTAACGGTGTAGTAGAAGAAGTGAATTATGAAAAAAATCGATTACGCGTAGCTGTACTCATATTCGGTCGATCAACACCTGTTGAACTTGAATTCAGCCAAGTGGAAAAATCATAGTTAATCCTCATGTATGAGTAGAATATATAAGTAAATTAAAATGTTTATAAACATGCTGAAAATTCTCGTGAATTAATTAATTACTATAATGAATACATAGTACTTATGTCATGAGTTTTCTGATTGTTTTTTAGTTTCAGTAACCGGGGAGCTAGTTAGATAACCTTTGTTTTCTATACACTAGTGTTCGACCCATAAGGAGTAACCATGGCAAAAAAAGTAGAAGCATATATAAAACTTCAAATTCCAGCAGGTAAAGCTAATCCAAGTCCCCCAGTAGGTCCTGCTTTAGGTCAGCGCGGTGTTAACATTATGGAATTCTGTAAAGCATTTAATGCTGCAACCCAACAGATGGAGCAAGGTCTACCTACCCCTGTTGTGATTACAGTTTATAGCGATCGCAGCTTCACATTTGTAACTAAAACGCCTCCCGCCTCTGTATTATTACTAAAAGCAGCTGGCATTAAGAGTGGTAGTGGTACACCTAATACAAAAAAAGTAGCTAAGTTAAGCATTCAACAGCTAGAAGACATTGCGAGAATAAAAGAACCTGATCTAACAGCAACAGATATAGCTGCAGCAGTCAGAAGTATTGCAGGAACGGCTCGCAGCATGGGTATTGACGTTGAAGGTTTGGAATAAGGGGTTTATGATGTCAAAATTATCAAAGAAACGACAAAGTATCAGAAAAGAAGTCAAAGCCAATCATTTGTACGGTGTTACTGAAGCTATTGATTTATTAAAAAAGTTTGCTTCATCTAAATTTCGTGAAAGCTTAGATATCGCAATTAATTTAGGCGTGGATCCTCGTAAATCAGATCAAGCTGTTCGCTCAGCAACTAATCTTCCCAAAGGGACAGGTAAGGTTGTAAGGGTGGCAGTTTTTGCACAAGGTGATAATGCAACTAAGGCAAAGAACGCTGGTGCTGACATTGTAGGCTTTGAGGACTTGGCAGAGCAAATTAAAGCAGGACATATGGATTTTGACGTTGTGATAGCCACTCCAGATGCCATGCGCATAGTTGGACAATTGGGTCAGATTTTAGGTCCAAGGGGACTGATGCCCAATCCAAAAGTAGGTACGGTTACTACCAATGTTGAAGCTGCTGTAAATGACGCTAAATCAGGACAAGTTCGGTATAGGACGGACAAGAATGGTATTATACATTGTTCTGTTGGTAAAGTAGATTTTATCCCAGAAGATGTTGTAGAAAATATTGTTGCACTCATCAGTGATCTCAAAAAGGTTAAGCCTACTTCTGCTAAAGGCCAATATCTGCGTAGAATTTATCTATCTACAACAATGGGACCAGGATTAGCTATTGATATATCCTCAATACCAGTGTAATATATTATCCCATTTTTAACGAAATTCACGACATAGATTTGGTTCCATGTCGTCGAAGACCGCAGGTGCTAAAGCTTAATTTCCTGCGCAGACGGTGAACCGCCTCTAACCGAGACGGCCACCAGGACTGTCAGATCATTATGACTTGACAAAATAGGAGGTCAGTAACGTGAGAATAGATTTAGCTGCAAAAAAAGTCGTCGTTGAAGAGGTAACTGCAGTTGCTTCTAAGGCTATTTCGGCAGTTGTTGCTGATTATCGTGGTTTAACTGTTAATCAAATGACGCTATTACGCAGTAAGGCACGTAAATCTGGTGTTTATCTTCGAGTTGTTAGAAATACTTTAACAAGAAGAGCATTTAAAGATACCGAATTAGAATGCCTTAATGATTATCTTGTAGGCCCTTTGTTTATCGCCTTATCACTAGAAGCACCAAGCGATGCTGCAAGGTTACTAAAAGAATTCACTAAAACATTTGAGAAACTTGAAATTAAAGCATTATCCGTTGGGGGTAAGATATACAAGGCGGACCAACTAGAAATGGTTGCAAGTTTACCTACTCGTGATGAAGCAATATCCAAGTTAATGTATGTGTTAAAAGCGCCAATTGAGAAATTTGTCCGCACACTCGCAGAGCCAACTGCTAAATTAGCACGCACGCTCACTGCAGTGAAGGATAAAAAGTCAGCTTAACCGATTAATCAAATTAATATTTAGGAGCTAGAAATGGCTATGTCAAAGAATGAAATTTTAGAAACAATATCTCAAATGTCAGTTATGGAAATAGTTGAGCTAATCGAAGCGATGGAAGAAAAATTCAACGTTTCTGCCGCTGCTGCATCTGTAGCCGTTGCAGCACCTGCTGCCGCTGCTGCTGTTGAAGAGCAAACTGAATTTAATGTTATTTTAAGTAGCTATGGCGAAAATAAAGTAGGCGTTATTAAAGTGATTAGAACTCTAACAGGTCTTGGATTGAAAGAAGCTAAAGATTTAGTTGAGGGCGCTCCATCCACAGTTAAAGAAGGCGTGTCTAAAGCAGAAGCTGAAAGTATCAAGAAAGACCTTGAAGAAGCTGGCGCTAAAGTAGAAATTAAGTAATCAATATATGATTGAAGTCATAAACCCAGCTCTGGTATCAGCGCTGGGTTTATGTGTTTGAAGTTATCAATAATTTACAGAGGAATCACCATGGCCCTTGCAGAAGCTAAACCTCAATATTCACATGCTGAGAAAAAACGATTTCGCAAAAGCTTTGGTAAGCAGACTGATAAAATTGCAATACCAAATTTGCTTGAAATCCAATTAAAATCTTATAGAGATTTTCTTCAAACCGACAGTAAACTTGGCGAATTATTCAATACAGGCTTACATGCAGCATTCTCATCTGTATTTCCCATTGAAAGCTTTTCAGGTAATGCAAAACTAGAATACGTTAGTTATAAGCTGGGTGAACCTGCGTTTGATGTACGTGAATGTAAGCTACGTGGCTTGACCTATTCTGCCCCTATACGTGTTAAAATAAGACTTATTATTTTAGATAAAGACGCCGGTGTCGAACCAAAACCTATCAAGGATATCAGAGAGCAAGATGTGTTTATGGGAGATATTCCATTAATGACTGATGTAGGTACCTTTGTCGTTAATGGTACAGAACGGGTTGTGGTTTCACAACTTCACCGTTCTCCGGGCGTTATATTTGAACACGATAAAGGTAAAACACATTCCTCCGGCAAATTATTATACTCTGCCCGGATTATACCTTATCGCGGTTCATGGTTAGATTTTGAATTCGATCCAAAAGATTGTGTATACGTTCGCATAGACAGACGCAGAAAATTACCTGTTACTATCTTATTAAGAGCATTAGGTTATGAAGTTGAAGAAATTTTAGCTGAATTTTTTGAAATCACTTGCAGCCATCTTAAAAACGGTGAATATCATATTGATTTGATACCACAGCGATTACGTGGAGAAATTGCTTCATTTGATATCCTTGTGCCAGAAACCGGCGAACTTATCGTCGAGCAAGGTCGAAGAATAACAGCAAGACATATAAAACAAATGGAAAAATACAAGATGCAAGATCTTGTTGTTCCTAGAGAATATATAATTGGAAAAATCTTAGCAAAAAATATCATAGATACATCCACTGGTGAGTTTATAGCTCATGCTAATGATGAAATTACAATGGATTTATTAGACACTATGGCTGATAAAGGGATTCATCAGATAGACATGATCTATACAAATGATTTAGATCACGGTGCATACATATCGGATACATTAAAAATTGATCCTACCACATCACACTTGGAAGCGCTGGTTGAAATATACAGAATGATGAGGCCTGGCGAGCCCCCAACTAAAGAGGCTGCAGAAGCTTTATTTAAAAATCTTTTCTTTGTAGAAGAAAGATATGATTTGTCTGCTGTTGGTAGAATGAAGTTTAATCGACGGGTCGGTCGGAAGGATGACACAGGTCCTGGAACTCTCACAAAAGAAGACATTTTGCTTGTAATAAAAACTCTAATTGATATTCGAAATGGTACTGGTACTGTAGATGATATCGATCATTTAGGTAACCGAAGAGTTCGTAGTGTTGGTGAAATGACTGAAAACCAATTCAGAGTGGGATTGGTTCGTGTAGAACGTGCGGTTAAAGAACGATTAAGTTTGGTTGAGTCAGAAAATTTAATGCCACAAGATTTAATCAATGCAAAACCCGTCTCTGCAGCTGTGAAAGAATTTTTTGGTTCAAGTCAATTGTCTCAATTTATGGATCAAGTCAACCCCTTATCCGGCGTAACTCATAAACGTAGAGTTTCTGCCTTAGGCCCAGGTGGATTAACACGGGAACGTGCGGGCTTTGAAGTTCGGGACGTGCATACTACCCATTATGGTCGTGTATGTCCTATTGAAACACCAGAAGGGCCAAACATTGGCTTAATTAATTCCTTATCAGTATATGCGCGAACAAATGATTATGGATTTATTGAAACGCCATGCCGCAGAGTAATTGATGGTAAATTAACCGATGATATTGAATATTTATCTGCAATTGAAGAAGTTGATCAATACATCGCGCAATCTAATGTACCATGTGATGAGCAGGGTAATATTACTGCTGATTTAGTTCCCTGCCGCCACCAAAACGAATTTTCTTTGACGACGCCAGATAAAATTAACTACATGGATATATCACCTAAGCAGATTGTGTCAGTTGCAGCTTCGTTAATTCCATTTTTAGAGCATGATGACGCGAATAGAGCATTAATGGGTTCAAATATGCAACGTCAAGCAGTACCAACGCTTCGTTCAGAAAAGCCATTGGTAGGTACTGGTATGGAACGGATAGTTGCCTCTGATTCTGGTGTCTCTGTAGTTGCGAAACGTGGAGGTATTATTGATATCGTTGATGCGTCTCGAATTGTTGTCCGGGTAAATGATGATGAAACCACTGCGGGTGAAACAGGGGTTGATATATATAATTTAACAAAATATTTTCGCTCAAACCAAGATACCTGTATAAACCAAAGACCAATTGTAGCAACAGGCGACACCATACAAAAAGGGGATGTATTAGCGGACGGACCTTGTACAGACATGGGCGAATTAGCCCTAGGCCAAAATCTGCTAGTCGCATTTATGCCGTGGAATGGTTATAACTTCGAAGATTCAATCCTAATCTCTGAACGCATAGTTCAGGAAGATCGTTTTACAACCATACATATTGAAGAATTGAATTGTATTGCTCGAGATACCAAATTAGGTGCCGAAGAAATAACAGCTGATATTCCTAATGTAGGTGAATCTGCCTTATCTAACTTAGATGAATCCGGTGTGGTTTATATTGGTGCCGAAGTTAAGGCTGGAGATATATTAGTAGGTAAAGTTACACCAAAAGGTGAAACACAACTTACCCCTGAAGAGAAACTCTTAAGAGCAATCTTCGGTGAAAAAGCCTCAGATGTTAAAGATTCTTCACTGCGTGTTCCATCTGGGATGAATGGTACTGTAATAGATGTACAAGTTTTTACTAGAGATGGTTTAGATAAAGATGCCCGTGCTAAAAGTATTGAAGAAGAGCACTTGGCAAGAGTACGTAACGACTTAATCGATGAAAGACGTATTCGAGAAGAAGATATATATCATAGATTAACCCTTTTACTTGTTGATAAAGTGGCCACGGGTGGCCCTAGTGGTCTTAAACCCGGTTCAAAAATTACTTCTGAGTATCTACAAAAATTAGACAGAGATAAATGGTTTGATATAAGACTTGATGATGACGTTACTAGCCAAAATTTAGAACAATTATCAAAGCAATTAGAAAGTTTAACTAAAGAAATGGAAAAACGGTTCAATGATAGTCGTAAAAAAATAATTCAAGGGGATGATTTAGCTCCTGGAGTATTAAAAATAGTTAAAGTATATATGGCAGTTAAAAGAAGAATACAACCTGGTGATAAGATGGCTGGTCGTCATGGGAATAAAGGTGTTATTTCTAAAGTGGTACCAGTTGAAGATATGCCTCACATGGAAGATGGTACTGCTGTCGACATCGTCTTAAATCCATTAGGCGTACCTTCCCGGATGAATATTGGACAGGTTTTGGAAACACATCTTGGTTTAGCTGCAAAAGGACTGGGTGCTAAAATTTCTGAGTTGCTTGATAAAAATCAATCAGCTGCTGAAATAAAAGCATTTCTAAATAAAATTTATAATCATGATGAGGTTAAGAGAATCAACCTTGACTGTTTAAGTGAAAATGAATTATTTAGGTTGGCCTCTAATCTAAGAGCTGGTGTTCCTATGGCTACTCCAGTCTTTGATGGTGCTTCTGAAGCCGAAATCAAATACATGTTGCAATTAGCTGGTATGCCAACTGATGGAAAAACTACATTAATTGATGGTCGTACAGGTAATAAATTCGATAATAAAGTGACTGTTGGTTATATGTATATGCTTAAATTAAACCACTTGGTTGATGACAAGATGCATGCTCGTTCTACAGGTTCATACAGCCTTGTTACTCAACAACCACTGGGTGGTAAAGCACAATTTGGTGGTCAACGTTTTGGTGAAATGGAAGTCTGGGCATTGGAAGCTTACGGTGCTGCTTATACTTTACAAGAAATGTTGACAGTTAAATCAGATGATGTTGCAGGTAGAACAAAGATCTACAAAAATATAGTCGATGGGGACCATCGTATGGACCCAGGAATGCCTGAATCATTTAATGTTCTATTGAAAGAAATCAGGGCACTGGGAATTGATATTGAGTTAGATCACGATTAACTATTCAGCGATATACTGACTAACTATTTTTGGAGAAAAGATTTGTCTAACTTAAACAATGACCCTATGAAAAAATCACCTGTAATGAGCGATTTACTTGGAATCCTCAAACAGCAAGGACAGCATGAAGAATTCAATGCAATCACAATTAGATTGGCATCTCCTGAAATGATTCATTCTTGGTCCTATGGGGAAGTAAAGAAACCTGAAACTATTAATTATCGGACGTTTAAACCTGAAAGAGATGGATTATTTTGCGCAAGAATATTTGGTCCTGTAAAGGACTATGAATGTCTGTGCGGAAAATACAAACGCTTAAAACATCGTGGCGTAATTTGTGAAAAATGTGGTGTCGAGTTAGCGCAAGCAAAAGTAAGGCGTGAAAGAATGGGGCATATTGAACTTGCAAGCCCTGTAGCTCATATATGGTTTTTAAAGTCACTTCCTTCGAGGATTGGTTTATTACTTGACATGACCTTAAGGGATATAGAACGTGTTCTTTATTTCGAAGCCTTTGTAGTTGTTGATCCAGGTATGACAGAACTTGAACGCGGTCAATTACTAAATGATGAGGTTTATCTTGATGCGATGGAGCAATATGGGGATGAATTCGATGCCAGAATGGGTGCTGAAGCCATACGTGATCTTTTAAAACAAATTGATTTAGAAGATGAAATTAAAAATTTACGTGAAGAATTACCCACAACCAATTCAGAAACTAAAATTAAGAAAATTACCAAAAGATTAAAACTTTTAGAAGCCTTCTACGAATCAGGTAATAAACCTGAATGGATGATAATGGATGTTTTACCGGTCTTACCACCTGATCTAAGACCTCTAGTTCCATTAGATGGTGGTCGTTTTGCAACTTCTGATTTAAATGATTTATACCGACGTGTAATCAACAGAAACAACAGATTGAAACGCCTTCTAGATTTAAATGCACCCGACATTATAGTACGTAATGAAAAAAGGATGTTACAAGAATCTGTTGATGCTTTGCTTGACAATGGAAGACGAGGCCGTGCGATTACAGGTTCGAATAAAAGACCACTAAAATCATTAGCTGATATGATCAAGGGTAAGCAAGGTAGATTTCGTCAGAATCTTCTAGGTAAACGAGTAGACTATTCGGGTCGATCCGTGATCGTTGTTGGTCCTACTTTAAAGCTTCATCAGTGTGGACTGCCCAAAAAGATGGCATTAGAGCTTTTTAAGCCATTTATATTTAGTAAACTTGAATTTAGAGGTTTAGCCACTACGATCAAAGCTGCTAAGAAAATGGTAGAAAGAGAGGAATCGGTGGTTTGGGACGTTCTTGATGATGTTATACGTGAACATCCAATATTATTAAACCGGGCACCTACCTTACATCGCCTTGGTATTCAAGCCTTTGAACCTGTATTAATCGAAGGCAAGGCCATACAACTTCATCCCCTAGTCTGTACTGCATATAATGCAGACTTTGACGGTGACCAGATGGCAGTTCATGTGCCACTCACTATTGAAGCCCAGCTTGAAGCTCGTTCTTTAATGATGTCAACTAATAATATATTATCACCTGCAAGTGGTGAGCCAATCATTGTGCCTAGTCAAGACGTAGTCTTAGGTTTATATTATTTAACAAGAGAAAAAGTAAACGCTTTAGGTGAAGGCAAAATATATGCGAGTGCACAAGAAGCTCAAAATTTTTATGAAGCTGGTCATTTGGATATACATGCCAAAATAAAAATTCGTATGCCTAAAGAGGAAGGCGAGGGTCACGAGCTCATAGAAACTACAGTTGGTCGTGCTATTCTTGCAGAAATATTGCCTAAAGGAATGTCCTTTGTACAGATAAATAGAACGATGAATAAAAAAGTAATATCAAAAGTAATTGATCTTTGTTATAGAACCTTTGGGTTAAAAGAAACAGTTATATTTGCTGATCAACTGATGTATACAGGATTTAAATATGCTACTCGTTCTGGGATCTCTATCGGAATTGATGATATGGAAATTCCAGATGATAAAGCGAAGATTATTGAGCATGCTGATAATGAAGTCAGAGAGATTGAATCACAATTTAGATCTGGTTTGGTTACAAATGGTGAGCGATATAATAAAGTAATTGATATTTGGTCTAGAACAAACGAATTAGTTGCGAAGTCTATGATGACTCGTATTGCCACAGAAGAAGTTGTGGATGCCCATGGAAAAACTGTAAAACAAGAGTCATTCAATCCAATATTTATGATGGCGGATTCTGGTGCGCGGGGTTCTGCTGCCCAGATAAGACAGCTTGCTGGTATGCGTGGTTTGATGGCAGCACCAGATGGTTCTATTATCGAAACACCGATCACAGCTAATTTCCGTGAAGGATTGAACGTTTTCCAATATTTTATTTCAACACATGGTGCGAGAAAAGGCTTAGCAGATACTGCTTTAAAGACAGCCAACTCTGGTTATTTAACCCGTCGTTTGGTTGATGTTGCACAAGACGTTGTTATTACAGAAGATGATTGTGGTGTAGAAACAGGTATATTAATGCAACCTTTGATTGAAGGTGGTGATATTGTTGAGCCTTTACATGAACGTGTCTTAGGCCGAGTTGTGGCTGCAGATGTTTATATACCCAATCAAAGTGAACCAGTTGTTAAGGCTGGGACCCTATTAGATGAAGAGTGGGTTGAGAAATTAGAGAAGCAAGGAGTTGACCAAATTCTAGTTCGTTCTCCAATAACCTGTCAAACACGATTCGGCTTGTGTGCTCAATGTTATGGACGAGACCTTGCTCGAGGGCATAAGGTAAACACTGGGGAGGCTGTGGGTATTATTGCTGCTCAGTCAATTGGTGAACCTGGTACACAGTTGACTATGAGAACTTTCCATATCGGAGGAGCTGCGTCTAGAGCAACTGCCGCTAATAATATACAAATCAAAACAAAGGGTGTAATACGATTACATAATATTAAAACAGTTACACATCAAAATAAAAACTTAGTGGCTGTTTCCCGCTCTGGAGAAGTAACAATTGTAGATGAGTTTGGACGTGAGCGTGAGCGTTATAAATTACCATATGGCGCAGTCATTTCTGCCCAGGATAATTCATCCGTAGATGCAGGACAGGTTATTGCTACTTGGGATCCACATACCCATCCAGTGATATCAGAAGTAACTGGTAATTTGAAATTCATAGATTTAATTGACGGCATTACAATGAATAGGCAGACCGATGAATTAACCGGTTTGAGTAATATTGTTGTCACAGATGCCAAACAACGAAGTTCCGCAGGTCGAGATTTAAGACCTATGGTGAAATTGGTGACTGATGAGGGAGAAGAAATATTCCTCGCAGGAACCAATGTACCTGCACAATATTATTTACCCGTGGATGCAATCATTAACTTTGAAGATGGTGGATTAGTAGGCGTAGGTGACATTATTGCTCGTATACCGCAAGAACGGACTAAAACGCGCGATATTACAGGGGGGCTTCCTAGGGTTGCCGATTTATTTGAGGCACGTAAGCCCAAGGATTCAGCTGTAATGGCAGAAGAGTCGGGATTAATTAATTTTGGAAAAGAGACTAAGGGAAAAAGAAGGCTGATTATAAATGTTTCTGAAAATCAGTATCACGAAGAATTAATTCCAAAATGGCGTCATATCTCCGTATTTGAAGGTGAGCATGTTGAGCGTGGTGAGTTAATAGCAGAAGGTGCTCTTAATCCACATGATATTTTACGCCTATTAGGTGTAGGTGCACTAGCAAATTACATAGTTAATGAAGTCCAAGACGTTTATCGTCTTCAGGGAGTGAAGATTAACGATAAACACATTGAAACGATTGTTAGGCAAATGCTACGAAAACGGGTTATTACTTTTGCTGGTGACTCAAAGTTTCTAGCGGGTGAACAAGTAGAAGATACTGTATTGCTCCAAGAGAATGATAAGCTGGTTGGTGAAAACAAAGTGCCTGCAAGAGGTACTCCCATTTTATTAGGTATAACCAAAGCCTCTTTAGCAACAGAATCCTTCATTTCCGCTGCCTCTTTCCAGGAAACCACTAGAGTACTTACTGAAGCAGCAGTCGGTGGAAAAATTGATGATTTACGTGGTTTAAAAGAAAATGTAATGGTTGGTCGTTTGATACCAGCTGGGACAGGTTATACCTATCATCAAAATAGAAAAGCAAAAAGAACACGGGCTTCAACAGGTGGGGATCAAGTGTCGCATACAGTGACTGCCAGCGATGTAGAGCACGCATTAAGTGAAGCATTGAATGCCGATGATCATGATCATTAATTTGTTCATAAATATACTAGGTATAAACTTGACAAACCAAGCGTATCTATATAGAATCCGGCCTCTTTATACATTTGAAATATACACAAGTGACAGATTGGAGTTAAGTACAAATGGCTACTATTAACCAGTTAGTGAGAAAGTCTCGTGAGGATGTGAAAAACAAAAGTAACGTCCCAGCATTAGAGGCATGTCCACAAAGACGCGGAGTATGTACTCGCGTATACACCACTACACCAAAAAAGCCTAATTCAGCAATGCGTAAGGTTGCTCGTGTGCGTTTAACCAATGGTATGGAAGTATCGTCCTACATCGGTGGGGAAGGTCATAATTTACAAGAGCACTCGGTTGTTCTAATTAGGGGTGGTCGGGTAAAAGATCTACCTGGTGTCCGTTATCACACAATTAGAGGTAGTTTAGATACATCAGGAGTAAGTGACCGTAAGCAAGGTCGCTCTAAGTATGGTACAAAAAAACCAAAAGACAAAAAATAACTGATTGTAGGAATTGAAATGCCAAGAAGACGCGAAGTACCTAAACGAGAAATTTTGCCAGATCCAAAGCATCATAGTGAACTTTTAGCAAAATTTATTAACGTATTAATGGTCAGTGGTAAAAAATCAACTGCTGAAAAAATTATATACGGCGCATTGTCTGTGATGGATGAGCGAATTAAAAAAAATAGAAAAAGTGATGACGACAGTGAAAGTGGATCTGGAACTGATTCAGGTGGCGCTGTTTTACGTTATTTTGAGGATGCCTTAGATAAAGTTCGTCCAAGCGTAGAAGTTCGCTCAAGACGTGTTGGCGGAGCAACTTATCAAGTCCCAGTTGAAGTCAGACAAGACAGAAGCATAGCTTTAGGCATGCGTTGGCTTGTTCAAGCTGCAAGAAAACGTGGTGAAAAAGGTATGATGCTAAGATTAGCCGGGGAACTGTTAGATGCATTTGAAAATAAAGGCTCTGCAGTAAAAAAACGTGAAGATACTCATAAAATGGCTAAAGCTAACCAAGCCTTTGCACATTTCAGGTGGAATTAAGAAAAGAGGAAAGTCGTGTCTACAACTCCATTAAAACTATATAGAAATATAGGCATTGCTGCACACGTTGATGCTGGCAAAACAACGACAACAGAGCGTGTTCTGTATTACACAGGTATGTCTCATAAGATTGGTGAAGTTCATGATGGCGCTGCTATCATGGATTGGATGGTACAAGAACAAGAACGCGGTATTACCATTACTTCAGCTGCAACTACCTGCTACTGGTCAGGCATGGATAAGCAGTTCGATAAACATAGAGTAAACATCATAGATACCCCTGGGCATGTTGATTTTATGATTGAAGTTGAACGCTCCTTACGTGTATTAGACGGTGCCATTGTTGTTTTTGATTCTGTTTCTGGAGTAGAACCACAATCAGAAACGGTCTGGCGTCAAGCAAATAAATATGGCGTACCTCGTATAGTTTTTGTTAACAAAATGGATAGAATGGGTGCTGATTTTCATAGAGTGGTAACTCAGATTAAATCTAGATTAGGCTCTACTCCTGTAGTTGTTCAGTTGCCAATTGGTGCAGAAGAAGCTTTCAAGGGCGTTATTGATTTAATCAAAATGAAAGCAATACATTGGGGCGAAGAAAACAAAGGCATGACTTTTGACTACTTAGATATCCCTGCTGAAATGCTGGAAGAATGTCATAATCAGCGTGCATTGATTGTAGAAGCTGCAGCAGAAGCATCAGAAGAGTTAATGGAAAAATATCTGGAAGGTGAAGAATTTACTGATGAAGAAATAAAGAAAGCACTGCGAGAACTAACCATTACTAATAAAATAGTTCCTGTGTTCTGCGGTTCTGCCTTTAAAAATAAAGGTGTACAAGCAGTACTTGATGGTGTGGTTGAATATCTTCCCTCTCCATTAGATATCCCGGATATAAAGGGTACAGATGAAGATGGAGGGGAAATTTTTAGGAAAACAAGCTATGAGGCCCCTTTTTCAGCACTCGCCTTCAAGATTGCCACGGACCCTTTTGTAGGGACACTGACCTACTTCAGAGTTTACTCTGGTTTTCTTAAGTCTGGTGCTTTTATATATAATTCAGTAAAAGGTAAGAAAGAGCGAATTGGCCGTTTGCTACTAATGCATGCCAATACTCGAGAAGAGATAAAAGAAGTAGGAGCTGGTGATATTGCTGCTGCCGTTGGGTTAAAAACTGTGATGACTGGTGATACTCTGTGTGATATAGATAACTTTGTTATATTAGAAAGAATGGATTTCCCTGATCCGGTTATTGCGGTTGCTGTAGAACCCAAGACAAAAGCAGATCAGGAAAAGATGGGTGTAGCACTTAGTAAGTTAGCTCAAGAAGACCCTTCTTTTAAAGTTCATACAGACGAAGAATCAAATCAAACAATCATCGAGGGTATGGGAGAACTCCACCTTGAGATTATCGTAGATAGAATGAGAAGAGAGTTTAACGTAGAAGCAAATGTTGGTAAACCACAGGTCGCTTATAGAGAAACTATAAGGCAGTCAGTGGAGCAAGAAGGAAAATTCGTAAGACAATCAGGGGGCCGTGGACAATATGGTCACGTCTGGCTACGCATAGAACCTCAGGAAGCTGGCAAGGGTTATGAGTTTGTAAATTGCATTGTTGGTGGCGTCATTCCTAAGGAATATATTCCTGCAGTTGATAAAGGTGTACAAGAGCAACTTTTAAATGGTGTTATTGCTGGTTATCCAGTAGTTGATGTAAAAGTTACCTTATTTGACGGTTCATTCCATGAAGTAGATTCAAGTGAAATGGCATTTAAAATAGCAGGTTCTCAGTGCTTTAAACAAGGTGCTTCAAAAGCTAAGCCAGTATTACTTGAACCAGTTATGAGTGTGGAAGTTGTTACTCCGGAAGACTATATGGGTGATGTGATGGGTGACTTAAACCGTCGTAGAGGCTTAGTCCAAGGTATGGAAGACTCGCCCGCAGGAAAAATTGTTAGAGCGGAAGTACCACTTGCAGAAATGTTTGGTTATTCAACTGACTTACGTTCTGCAACACAAGGAAGAGCAACTTATACAATGGAATTTTCCAAATACGCTGAAGCACCGCAGAATATAGCTGAAGCAATTATCAAGAAACAATAAAAAGCGAATGAGGTTATTGAAATGGCAAAGGAAAAATTTGAACGCAAGAAGCCCCATGTAAATGTGGGCACGATTGGTCACGTTGACCATGGTAAGACGACACTTACAGCAGCGATCACGACCATTATGGCAAAGAAGTATGGTGGTA
>JACCWN010000049.1 GCA_013697625.1 Legionella sp. | reverse complement strand
AGTGATCGTGCTTGCGCCCTCCAGAAAGCATCTTAACCATCGGATATTAGGGCATTTAGAACCAGCTCCCTCGTTGAAGTATAGAAAAGCCGCTTGAATGTCAAATTAAAAAACTTGAGGATCGAGTGAAACAAAATTAACCCAGGATATAGGATTTTCAAAATAATTTTTATGAAGTAGATGCATACTATATATATTAAGAACTTTCCTCCGAAAGCTGTTTATGCACTTTCTTTCCGGCGTTGTCCAAATCCTATTTCACAAAATATGGCTGAATAAGCGCATGGTTATGTTTCTGAAATCTCACTGATGTGCTATGCCCATAATATACCCGATTGGTTTTAAAACAGATATTTCATCAAAGATGACTTTAAAGATGGCTAATACTGGCAGTGCAAATAGAATCCCTACTACACCAAGCAGTGACCAACCCAGAACCAATCCCCAAATAGCCACAAAAGGGTTGATACATACACTACTACCAACAATTTTGGGCGTAAGAAAATTACCTTCAAGAAATTGAACAAACATAAAAACCGCCAAAACACCTACAGGATACCATAATGAGTTTTTTGTAAATAAAACAAAGACCATGGGCAGAATTGAACCTATCATAATACCAATGTAAGGAATGAGGGTCAGTAAAGCCGCTATAGTACCAAAAACGATTGCATTTTCGATACCTAAAATAAGAAGCCCAGCTGAATTTAGGGTGGCAGTAATTATAATGATTAGAGATAAACCAAAAACATAATTCTTAACTACTAAAATAATTTTTTTTAAGATTCTTTTTAAAATTAAATGGTGTTCAGGATGTAGAGCTTTAAATAAAAAAGAAACCAAAAATCTCCGATAATAAAGTATAAAGAATAAAGATAAGGCAAATAAAACCATTGAGTTTAAAAAATTAGTCGTTAATGACAGAGTATGGTTAATAAAATAAACACCATTTTTTAATCCTGAAGTATACAATTCCTTTAGTAAAGTTGCCTGTGCTGTAAGGCTTATGTTCAATGTATTTTTAATTACATGTTGCAGTTTCCCAAAGACTCCATCGTATGTGTTCTGAACAGAGTCTAATTCGAAATTTATATTTCTAACTTGTAGCGAAAAGAAAAAAATCACGCTCAAAATTATGAAAATTAAAAGCACAACGCAAAGGATTGAGCTTAAAATTCTAGGCATCTTCATCATTTCAAAACGCTTTGCTAAGGGCTCTAATGCCAAAGCGATTATAAAGGAGGCTAGTAAAGGATTTATAAGGCTCTGTGAGGACCTTAATGCATAACATGTTAATACCAAACTGGCCATAAAATAAAAATACTTGTTGAAAAACCCCATGTGATTTGTTTGCCTGAAAAGAATTATTCTAACAATATATTTTTTTTGATAAGAACTCAATGCATTGAGATAAACTAGTAAGTTCTAATGATCATTCAGTTGTGAATGAGCTCTTATGAAGTACGGCGCATTTAAATTAATCCAGGAAATATCCGAACGTAAGGTCATGATGGATTTATCAAATGCTTGGTTGATATTTCAAAAGGAATGCTTGCTAAATTTTTATATTTAGCCTCAACCATGATATCAAACTGATTCCTAAAAGTCCCTGCCCAAGCATTGCAGGCGCTATTCCACATCAAGTTGCTATGCTGCCGAAGCTGGCTTTTATTGTAACCTTGACCCAATAGTTTGTTTAAATTAGGAAGCATATCAGTGGCATGATGGTCTAAAACCTGTTCTGGTGACACAGAATAATGGATGACAGGACGAACACCGCGCCAGCTATCAATAATACGGAGCACCCTGTCGTCATTGGCTTGGATGTATTCACCTGTTTTAACCCAATGATGGTGAATATCTAAAACCAGTGCTAGGTTTTTTTCAAGCTCTAAGCTTGCATCAATACCCCATGACATTTCATCATTTTCAATAGTAATGACATTTCTTGCTTCTGGTGATAACCGCCCTAATATTAATTTAATACCCTCAGGCCCTTGTCTACCAGAAATATGCACATTGCATTTAAAATCCTGAAATGTTTTACCGTATCCCATCCACCTGATTAAACTAACATGGTATTCAAACTCAGCAATGCTGCGCTCGACCACATCGGGTGAAGCACTGGCCAGTACCACAAATTGCCCAGGGTGCATACTCAGGCGGACATCTAATTGTCGAGCCAAATCGCCAGCAATACGGAATTTATCTTCGAGAAATCCTAATACCTCTGCTTGTTGCCAGAAATATTGTAAATGGGGGTGCGTAAAGCCAGGAAGTTGATCACTACCAATTCTAACCATCCGTTGCTCAGGAACCAAATGACCTACATAGTTGATAAGATTGTAAACAGCGCGTGAATTGTGGGTAATGATTTCCCATAATTTTTTTTCCGCCTCGTCCTTATTTCTTGATTCAAGCCACTTGATGGTTGTTGTTTTCTCAGAATAATTTTGTTGTATTTCTTTTAAAATTTTGGGGCTTTGATTTTGGTTTAAATCCATATATTTGCATGCAAATCCTACTCGCTTAAAATCCATTATTGGCACCTTGTAAATACCCTAAAGGACTATTTTACCATAGGGTGCACTTTCGATAAGAAAGAGCTAAAATAACCTTTTTCAGTTTATTCTAGAAATTGTACAAAACATTTGAGTCTTAATACACCTAAAGATTAAAGAAAAATTAAATAGGCATACTAAAATAACTTAGCCCCCATATCTATTTTCCTTATATCGTTTAAATATTTGTTAAAATGTGATAAAATTGTACACATTTAAATATTATTGTCAGGATTCCAGATGTTAGAATTAGGTGATATGACCAGCCAAAATCAAGTGCTTTTAAACCTACTAAAAGTGCAGTGTGACTTATTTAAAAAATCTTTTAATCCAGATCTTATAAAAGTCGCGGATGCTACTTGTGAAGCACTGATAAAATCATCTAATGGAGATGAAAGGACGATATTTGAAAATATTTTGCTTGATTGTTTATCAGAAATGTCTTGTGCAGGGACTGGTTATCAAAATATAAATCGTATACATCCCCTTATAGCACTGATACTTAAGTATCAAGTGCCATTGAAGGCTGGTATGGTGTACTGGTTAAGCCCTCATTTTGATCTTACCCCCGTGCTGACTTCTGAAACTTTTAGCATTTATTTATTTCAGCATTTAAGCACTCTTAATCGTACTTATCCTCCACCTGCTTTAAATACACGGACAATAACTTCTTTAATGCAGCTTTTTCGAGAATATGAAGTCGCAATAGATACATATCCGCTTCCAAGTGTGAACATGATTTGGATTTCAATATCACAAACGATGAAGGCAATACCTTACCCATGGTTTTGATGAGCACTGGCTCGATAATATTCACCAATCCTATCACAGAGTATTTCGGAACACAGTTCACCAATTTACAAGCACAAAATCGGGATGGAAAAACAATTTTCTCTTTATTGCTAGAGCAATATAAGGATAATATTGAAGCCTGGTTTGTGCAACTTATTCAACAACTGTATTCTACAAACGATGCATTCTGCTTAGAAAAAGACTTTTATTTGGGATTTCGTTGGGATAGCTACAGAACAGTCCTAAGTTTTCAAGAACTCTCTTATTTTGGAAAATATATTGGAATAAAAAATAAGACAATCTCTCAATTTTTATTGAAATGTAACCCTAAGTATAGAGATGATTTATTGTTAGATTCTATTGTTACAGAAGATATAGAATCTTATCGGATGTTACGCCAGGAGGCCAAAGCAGTCTTATCTGAAACTATATTGTACAAATCACTGAATAACACAGCAAAAATTAATGACGAAGTACTTGAGGATTTCTTAAGTGATAACAGTAGTGAGCCTCGACTGAATTTACTAGTCAAAGCCATTTTACAAACAGATGATAATTTTAATTATCGAATTGATGAAATGTCCCGCAGCCTTTTATTAAAAGACATTATTAAACACTCCTGATAGAGAATTGAGAGACTTAGAATTTTTTGTAAGAATTAACATTGCAATAAAAGCTTTAAAGTATCATATAGACACCAGTGTATTAGAATTACTGATCAATACACCTGCTTTTTCCAAATTGATTATATTGCAAGCCATGCAAGATAGTCGCCATCACCATTCCGATCAAATAGTAACCTTGTTGTTGAAATACTGGCCAGAACTGGATTCTATTTTAGCAAGAATTCTGCTTACAAAGTGTAATACCACCTAATTTCCCGAAAAAATTGTAGCTAGGTTGTAAAAAAACATTAATTAACAATAAATTAGATGCTATTTAAGCTTGCTTTTTGCCTTAAACATAGAGATAATTGTCGCTATGTTTAAGGAGTAAAC
>JACCWN010000047.1 GCA_013697625.1 Legionella sp. | reverse complement strand
TGGCTCACGTTAAAAGCTACGCAAGGTGATAAAGAAGCGCTTGCCGCTTTGCGCTCGCGCAAGGTGCGAGCCCTGAAAGGCAATACGTTTGCAGGTAAATCAAAACAAAATACAGACTCTTTTCAGAGCATTCCTGGCCTATCCCAGGACAACATCACCAAAACAGGAACCATTATCTATCGCGTTGGAACAGGTGCCATTCGGGATGATGGTGATTTCTTAAAAATTTCACGCGGGTCTTCCCGGGAAGCATTAGCCACTGCTCTGAATATGGCGACCCAGCGCTTTGGTTCCTGCCTTACTGTACATGGAAGCGATGAGTTTAAAAAGCACATTGCACAAACTGCAGCCGCCTTACAACTCAACATTACTTTTGACGATGCACCCCTTGAACAGCGCCGTCAAACCCTGTTAAACAACCTAACCAAAAAGGAAAACAATGATGAACACAGGAGATCTTCAAGCCATGAGTCCGGAAGAGCAAATCGAAGCCGCAATGAAGGCTTTGGAACAGTCAAGCCCATCGAGTCAGGAAGGCAGCAGCGACATGGAAAGCGTATCGGCGGGATCTCAAAGCCCTACATTGGAGGCATTGGACAACAACCGCCGCCCGAAAGTAAAAACCGTTTGCGAGAGCTGTCCCAACTCGGTATGGTTCAGCTCGCCCAACGAGGTGAAGTGCTATTGTCGGGTGATGTATCTTGTCACGTGGAGCACCAAAGAACCCAATCAGATAACGGACTGCGATGGCGTGTTTCTGGGGCAGGAGTAATTAGTCCGGCAATGGCAGCTGCTGATAAATACATTGCTGAGCGTGAATTAAAACGCCAGAAAATAGCGGGTATACCCCTGCACAGACGATATCATTCAAATGATGAAGGGCTTGTGCAGTTTGCCGGATTTCGTCACATCGATAGAGAAACATTGGTTCTTTTGAAGCGCGATGCACACATCATCGTTTTGCCAATTGATGCGGCCACTGTGAGTCGGATAGAACACTTGTCTATTGGTAGTCCTCTTAAATTAACATCGGATGGTGGTATTGTGTCGAGAGGGCGTAGCAGGTAATTTTTATTTTTTACGAGATGAAGTGACTTTGCTCGTTAAAGTGAGAGGCTTCAGGGTGTGTCTGAGCGAACATTTTCACGCTATGCTCGACAACCAGGCACTATTTCCAGTCTCAAAAAACGACCGTTTATTGAGACTCAGATATTCCATTTTGGTAATTTAGTCTGTTAGCGGGATTGCCCGTCTTAAATTGTGGTCTAATTTCTCAAAAACTTTTAAAAATAGTTGTTTTTGATAATATAAAACCAATTGCCTTGACAAAAAGACGTACAATTGCTATTGTGTACACATGGGTACTTAATTTATGGGTGTGATATATGAGCACAGCAGTATTGAAAGTGGGTATGCGTGAATTTCGCTCACATTTGCCTCAGTATGTATTGACTTCCATACCCGTTGCAATAACGCGGCATGGTGAAATAATAGGTTATTATATACCCGCGCGTCACCATGCTGAAAAATCTGAACTTGATGCATTAAAACAAGCAGCGTTCCAACTGGAAAAATTGCTTTCTGCTCATGGCATAAATGAAGACGAATTGTTTGCAGAATTTCGTTCGCTACGAGAAGGACATAAAATGTAATGTCTACTCGTATATTGGTATTAGATGCAAATATTCTTATTCGAGCAATTTTAGGAAATAAGGTGCGTAATTTCATTACCACTTATACTGGTTCAGTTAATTTTTTTACGCCCGATGTTTGTGTGGCTGATGCTAAAAAATATTTACCTATTATTTTTGAAAAAAGGAAAATTTCATCTGAGCCAGCAATGTCATTATTATCTAATCTTGAATGTTTGTTGCAAATTGTAGATGCAGGGGTTTATGAGCAATATGCAGATGAGGCTCGCCAAAGAATTAAAAGCAGAGATATACAAGACTGGCCTATTGTAGCAACAGCTTTGGCGATGAATAGCGATCTTTGGACGGAGGACCAAGATTTTTTTGGTTCAGGATTACGTACATGGACAACAGATCGGATCCATATTTTTTTTGAAGCAATGGGTTAACTTTGTCGCTACTTATTAATCTGCTCGCACGCAAGACTACAAAACATGAAATAATTGAAGTTGTTTAAAATGCCACAAATTATCAGTCATGTTTATTTTTTTATATATGAGGTTTTCAATGACAACAAAACAAAATAATGACCAACAATATGATGATATTGAATATACTTTCTTCTGTGATTCGCTTGAAAAACAATATGAGCAAGCAAAAAAAGATGGGGTATTTGATGTATTAAAAATATTGGAGTTAGATGAAGGGCATTCAGACAACCATTTAGTTCAAGCAATCAACTATTTCAAGAAGAAAAATGGTCTTATAGAAAAAAATGCCCCTCTTAATTTTTTGGGTGCAGATCTTTTAGAACGACAAAACCACAAAATTATACATTAATGATCAACAAGTTAAGTTATGCATAGGGGTGCATGAGGAGAACAAATAGGGTACTTATACGTTTCTGAGACCCATAAGTAACCAAAAGAGGCCCCCTCATGCAGGCAGCATATACTACTCAAGACGAATTTTCAGCTTTTTCAGAAAGCCGTGAACAATTAGACAGTATCATTCAAACACTCTTATCCCCGGAACTTGCTTGCCAAGAACATGGTGACGTTGAAGGATTGATTCAAAAAGAAGGCACGGAATTATTACGAAAACTGCTTCAAGGATACTTGGATATTCGTGCAAGCACGGAGATTCGAAAGCCAGGGATTGTGTCATCCGAAGGCTCATTCCTGAATCACGTGCGAACAAATACAAACGGAAGTGTAATATAAAAGGGGTTTTATTGTGTAGATATGGCATTCATCACTGCAGTTTTCCAAATTTTATCCCAATCATTGGAGCCAATTGCAGCTCTCAGTTGTAGCAATGGATCTAATCCATTTCTTGACCATCTCATGTGTTGTTGTCCTTTACAACGTTGATTGATCAAGCTTTCAACAGTAGATTCAGCCAAGTTACTGGTAAAGACTAAGCCGCTGTTTTGCCGTTCTCTATAATCGACAATTTTAGCGATATTATTTTTTATATAAGTTCTCAGCTTTTCCAATCGTTGCTTGTAGGTTTTAGGGCAATCATTAATTAAAGAGTCTAGCCTTTTTAAGGTATTCTCTGTTTTTCCACGCCAAAGATGCCATTTTATTCGAACTAATTTTGGCTTGAGATCTTCAGGTAATGCGATATTTTGAATTTTCATGCTCAGGTGAAACCAGTCTAATATGTGCGTTATTGATGCGCACAATGGGGTAAGCGCCTCGACTATTTGCCAGCAATTGCTCGCTCCGTCACACAGTGCTGTAATATTAGTTTTTGGCGACAAGCCTTGCTTTAGAGCAGCAACAATCGTGTTATTAATCATCTGCTTCTGGCCATCATCCAGTGCTGACGCTGCACAATGTTTACTGGTTAATGTATTACGAGTTCCCTTGTCATTTTTCACCAAGGCCTCTGGTCGGTAAATCACAGCTGTCATAGCTTCAAAGCTGCGCTTACCTTCTTCAGTCGTATTAATATGACCACCATCTACATTGATAATCAGCTCTTCCGCGGCCCCGGATGTGACTACTGTACTTTCAACTTGATGCAGTTCTCTAACTTTGGAGCCCACCTTCTCCGCAGTATGTTTAATGCGATCATGATTATTGATATAACGTTTTGAGCGAGAAAACATAGAAAATAGTTGCTCGCTTTCGCGATAAGTATGGTTTGCACCAAGTTCAGTTTGTAGCCTAACCAAATCAGCCGACATGGAGTGACCAAGAACGGTTTTTATCGTGGATCCAGGCTCATAATTGCAGTCAGGACAACGTTTTCTGCCAATAGTTAGCTTGTGATCTGTAAAAATATCATGGTAATCAGAGCGTCTTTTCCCATATTTTACCAGCTTTCTATCAGGACAATTAAGACAGCTCTCAACCACTGACTCTATCAGAGTAATTTGTTCTTTGAGCAGTGCATCTTGGCAAGAATGAACTAATTTAACTTGCTCTTCATGTGCTAATCCAAAGTTAAATACATCCTCTGGTTTCTCTATTGAACCTGCCATCATTACTGTTTTTGATAAAATCTGCTGAGCCTCGGGAGACGATTCATAACATTCAAAAATAATACGATATTGTTTTGACACGGCCGCAATCCAATAGTAAATTTGCTTTCTTGAACTATACACCCATATATAATAAATCGCTATTTATATTACACTTCCTGCTGTTATTGGGAGAGTTACCGCTCAAAGTTATAATCTTGTGGGTATGGCAAACTCACAATCGTTTATTATGTCGGAGCTTAAAAAACAAGCGGCCTTTATTGGCGCAAGCGGCATTACACACATTGCATCTGGCTTCGCTCAAACCACAGCTGATGCGGTTGTTTCAAAATAGCGGATTAATGGTAAATTGTTCTTATTAAAATGGGGAATGCATCATGCTAAAATTTATTGTAAAGAATTACATTTTAATAGGGTTAATC
>JACCWN010000024.1 GCA_013697625.1 Legionella sp. | reverse complement strand
TAGGGGGATCAAAATCAAGGGGGACCAGGACGTCCAGGGCCGCCGGAGGCATACTTGTCGCGTTGGCGAGTCGATTTTAGCCATGGATGGCTAAAATCAATCACGAGGTAGCGACACTATCGTTGTATATCATAGGTCTTCTTCCAAGTTTTAATCATTTCAAGAACGCGATATTCACCAGGCTCAGTTATAATTATTCTATCGGAATTAAGAGTTGATGCAGCGCGCTGCATTTCTCCCCTTAAACTACCGGTATTTTCTGAATCATCTAGATTGATGTAACGAACAGAAATACCTTCCCCACGAAGCATTTCTGCAAAATGACGCATTGCAGAAAATAAAAAGGCAATTTTTTTCTTGTGATGTTTAACATAGGTTGCTTCCTCCATTACCTCGCACATCAATACCGTATCAAACTTGGTATTGAGCCCCTCAAGGGAAGAAATACTTGTAGAAAGCTGATCCGCTAGGATAACTCGAAGTGATTGCATTATCTCATCTCATGCTTGCAAAACTGTATAATCAATAAGCTAAGCAGTTAAGTCTACTTCAGACCCTAAACTATGTAAACAATACTTAGCAGTTACATTGAATGTCTTCACTAGATTTATATATTGAATTTTTAAAACCAAGCCAAATTAGCGAGCGCATAAAAGGGAAAATTTACTGGAGCGAATACCCCCATAATAAAATGTTGGATTAATCAGTAAACGAATGCCATGCCGTCTTTCCAACTGCATTATTTCAAACCAAATATGTGATTGACGAAGTTAAAATAAATGGCTATATTATGACTATAAATATATAACCATATTTTTTTTGAGGCTTTCATGGAAAAATCCATCGCCGCAGGGCAGTTCAAAACGCATTGTTTGCAATTAATGGAGGATGTGAAAGAGAAGCATTTTACATTAATTATAACAAAGCATGGCGTACCTGTAGCAAAATTGGTCCCTATCGACGAGTCTCCAATAAATTTATTTGGTGCTTTAAAGGGAACAATGACTATTAAGGGCGATATTAGGGCACCCATTGAAGACAACTGGGATGCAAATGCATGAAGGGCTTACTGTTAGATACCCATGTCTGGATTTGGCTGATGGAAGGAAACGTAAAATTAAATAATCATCACCAAAATATCATTAACAAAGCCGCACAGTTTCAAAAAATTGGTATTGCAGCTATCTCATTATGGGAGGTTGCCATGTTGGTTGAAAAGGGGCGAATTAATCTAACCAAATCTCTTTTAGTATGGGTTCAAGAGGCTTTAGCATTGCCTGGTATTGAGCTTCAGGCTCTTTCACCAGAAATAGCAGTTGAAAGTTCACAACTCCGAACATTTCATGGTGATCCCGAGGATCGCATAATCGTTGCGACAGCACGTATTAATAACTTAAGCTTATTTACATTTGATCAAAACATTTTAGATTATGCAAAAAAAGAACACTTATCCCTTGTATCCAGTTAATATTAAATGTTGATGGGCCCCAAGTCGATCAATGGGTGATTTTGGATGAAAAAATCATTTTTTTGTTTCACCCAAGGTATACAATCATTTTTAATTATAATTTTATTTTTTTTATCCAACCCATACGCTTGATTTTTAAACATTACATTTTTCTGCAAAATAAGTTACTATTTACACCTATTTATAAAAACGGACTTTTATGAAAGGTATCATTTTGACTGAATTTCTGGAGATGGTAGAGGTTATGTTTACTGCCGAAATGGTCGAAAATATAATCGAAGATGCAAATCTCCCCAATAATGGTGCTTATACAGATGTCGGAACACCGTTGGCTGTGTCTTGAAAGAGGGTTTAGGGTAAAATGGCTCGTCAAAGCAATATTCATAAACAACATGCATGGGTAAAAGCCTTTGGGCGCCGCCAACACCAACTCTCCACTGATTATCTATGGCATCCCAGTTTGGATTTTGCTCATTCACGGAATTAGCTTGCGCTTGAAGTTCTTTGATAATGGTATTTAGGAAATCAAAATGGTGTACTAGCTCCAGTTTCCTGTCCTGCACTTTTATGAAGAGGAATGATATTGTATTTTTGAAATGGACTAGCTTTTGGTTTATCAATAGATTGCATGGCCTCATGAGCTTTTGGAGCTATGACATCCACGATAAAGGTGCTGCCTTCGCCGTAAATACTTTTAACTGTCACGTCACCGCCTAATAACAGAGCTAATTCTTGTAAAAAACCCTTTATTAGTTCATAATTTATAGACCATAAACTATGGACTGTATATTATGAACCGGCACGATGAGTTAGATCAATTTCCTTTATCAATTGCATCAGGGGAAGCTTTCTGTAACCGCATAGATGAAACAGCTCGGCTAAAACTATGCATTGAACAACGCCGGCCTGTATTGCTTGTTTCACCAAGACGTTATGGAAAAACAAGCCTTGCGTTACATGCTATTCATCAAACAAAATTGCCATTTGCTCATATTGATTTTTTCTCGGCAGTTGATGAACATGATATTGAACGAGCTATTTTGAAGGGTATAGGAAAGCTAATTGGCTCCATGGAAAGCTTACCAAAAAAAGCATTAGCTCTTGCAGCTGAGGTTTTTGAAGGTTCCAGAATTCGTGCTGTTTTAAGCAAAGTTGGTATCACTATTGAAGTGGAAAATACGCGAGAAAAGCCCACGAACACTATTCTTGATGTTTTGGAGCGTCTTGAAAGACTTGCAGAAAAAACAAAGAATAAATTAGTTCTATTTTTTGATGAATTTCAGTGTCTTGGTGAAGTGGCCCCTGATCATGGGATGGAAGGGGTTTTACGCCAAGTGGCGCAACTCACTAAGTCAATCTCATTTATTTTCTCGGGAAGTAATAGACACTGGTTAAATCAATTATTTGAGGATAGAAAAAGACCTTTTTATAAAATATGTGAAAGAATTACTCTAGACAGAATAGCAGAGTCCGACTATGCACGACACATTCAGAAAACTGCAATAAAAAAGTGGGGAAGCAATCTTGATGAAGAAACACTTATATCGTTGTTCTCCCATTCAGAAAGGCACCCCTATTATCTAAATTTATTATGCTCAAGAATGGTTTATGAGAAATTAAAGCCCTCTCGCTCTACTATAGATGGTTTGTGGAAAAAATACGTCTTGGAAGAGCGTTCTAATGTTGGAGCTGAAGTTGAACTGCTCAGTAAAAATCAAAAAAAGCTTCTAACAGTTCTTTCTCGAACAAATGGTACATACTCTCCTCTAGGAAATGATTTTATCCAATCCGCCAAAATTTCAAAAGCGACACTGGATCAATCACTTACTTTCCTTAAACGGCACGACTATATTAGTAAAGCACAAGATGGTTTTGTGAGTGTGCTCGATCCACTTATTAAGGCCGCTCTAGCAGGAACATATTAAGGATGATCAGCGGGGAAGGAGGTTATGATCTAATTTTAGATAGATAACGTACCTTTTTATCACAAACTGCGCTTTAATGCCGCGACCTTTTAGAAGATATTAGGGCTATTTTCACTATAAATAAAAAGCTTCAATTAAATTGATATCATTAGCTAAAGGGGTGATGCCTTGAAACCAAAATCCCAAGCCAAGTTTATTTTCTTTCTTTGCCCTTAAAATATCATCCCCTGTTTTTACTATAATAAACCGAATATCTTTTTGTAGTTTTGATCTTATTCTGGAGATAAAGTGTATTGCAGTGTCTAGACTAGTAAGCTCGCCTCCTAGTGCAATATTCAGAAAATGAAATCCTGATTGATAATATCGGTCTAAAATATTCCAGGTGTTTGGAGTTTCAATTTCAGGTAAAAAATCTATAGCTATATCAGCAACAATTGAATTTTGTTTAATATTTTTAACATCGGATTTAATATTCATATTGTTATCTCCCAGAAGGGTTCGATCATTTTGTCCAAGCCCAAACTACTCTTTTCCACCAGCCTGAAGCGAGTGTCATCCATAATTAATTAATTTGACTTTGGTCAATGACTCGCAATATATTTTCGCCCAAAATAGCTTGGATATCGGTTTCAATATAGTCGCGTTCTAGCAACTCTTCTACTACATCTACCAACTGATTTGGTTTGATACAGGTTAGCATTGAAGTATCTACCATTTTTGCGTAAGCTGGAGGATTAGTAATCTGTTGAATCTTCATGAACTCATTAAATCGTTCTGGAAAATATAAATGATCTAATCCAATAGCCACATGGTTTATACCAACTAAATGCACAATGTAATCAATGTGGTCTACGTATTTTTTAATTGATGCCCTTGTATCGCCTAGTAAAAGACCTATCCCATTTACACCAATAATACCGCCTGATTTTGCAACTGCAATAATTTGTTCATCTTGTATATTTCGTGGAAGGGGATTAATTCCATAAACACAGGCATGCGAAATAATAACAGGCAGCAAGGATATTGCAGTTGAACCTAAAATGGTATTTCTGCTAGAGTGGGCACAGTCAATAATTATCCCAAGTTGATTCATCTTCTGAATTAGACATTTTCCTAAATGACTTAAACCTGCATCCACTTCTTCAATACATCCATCACCCATCGCAGTTCTAATATTATAGGCAATAATCATGCTGCTAATGCCAAGCTGAAAAAAAATTTCAGCAAGATTAATATTCAATGACAAGGGCCCCGTGCCTTGAAACATCAGGCGCAGAGCGAGCTTATTTTCTTTTTTAGCTTGCACAATATCTTCTTTCGTCACAGCCAATATATATTTCTCTTTATTAGCAAAAATATGGTTCCGAATTAGCGCAAGATATCCCAGGGTTTCTTCTAATTTACTTTCTTCATTGGCGAGTGATAAGGTTACCGCAGTAACTCCTGCATTAGCATAAGAATCTATTAAACTCCATTTATCCTCCCATGACCCTGGCATAGCTAGCTCAACCGCAAAATGGCCATCAATAACGATGGATTTTTGATAAATATTTCTTGCTTTTTCTTTTGTGTGCATCACAAATCCTTTTTATCAAGTGTTCCAAATTTGACCATTGCTACAGTTTTTTATACTTTCTTTTAATGACCATCCGGACATCGATTTATAAAAAAATGCGGTAGTCAACCTCGAATATCTCAGCGATTCGTTTAGCTAATTCTTTTCCAATAGTACGACGACCGTTTTCAATCGCAGAGAGATTGGTTTGCGTGATATTTATTTTTTTTGCAAATTCAATTTGGCTCAACCCCTCTCTGCTTCGTAAACCCTTTAATAGAACTCCTGACTCACCATGCTCATTAATAAGATCACGAAATGTATCTTCTATTGACATATAGTCATCTTTTTCGGGTACTACTTTATATTGATCAATCACTCGGACAGGAACAGCATAGTGAGCTCCATGCCAAGTAACCATGGCTACCTTTTCAATAGGGTGCCTTTTCATGTGTGCCGACATAATACACCTCCGTAATTTTTAATTTCTTATCTACAACTTCCCAGCAACATACATAAGTTGGGTTTCCCTTCATTAAGTGACAATGTCGTTTGTCACCTTGCATCCCTTTTAATTTACTATAATTTTTCCAGCCACCTCCAGTGCTTGGACCATTGAGCTCAAGATCACGGACTAAGAGAAATAAAGTAGTTCTAACTGACTTAGGAAGTTTATTTATTTTTCTTTCCCACTTTTGTAGGTATTTTAATTATCCAGTTCATACCAATATTTTATATCTTTTATTGATATATGTCAAAAAAAGATTACTAATTAACTCACCACTTTGTAACTCTCCATATGGTAAGTTACCAAATGGAGAGTTATAATAAATATTTTTCACGAGGAATGTTTGTATGAATTATTTTCCATTAGGAATAGCCAAGGGTGAAGCATTTTGTAATAGGGTTTTAGAAAGAAAGCAGCTGGTTGGAAATATAAATAAAGGTCAGCATACAATTGTGATCTCTCCGCGTAGATATGGAAAATCAAGTTTGATTCTTTATAGCTTAGATGAGTCTAAATTACTTTATGAGCGACTTGATTTATTTGTTGCAGTTAGTGCAAAAACAATTGAAGAGCAAATACTAAATGGTGTAAAAAATCTGCTGAACAGGGTGAGTAGTGTACCAGAGCAGGTGGTAGCTGTTATTAAGAATAATATTAAAAATTTAAAAACTAAATGGATTGTTGGTACGGATGGTTTAAATATTGAACTTATTCCTGGACATGAAAGTGATTCTGTATCTGTGATTACCGAATCATTGCAAATGCTTGAAAATGTACTGCGAAAAAAAGAAACATCAGCTGTTTTTTTTATTGATGAATTTCAAGAAATAGGTGTGCTTGCTAGCAGTAAAGGAATAGAGGGGGCTATTCGACATGTAGCTCAGGAGAGTGAAAGGATCCGCTTCATATTTTCCGGAAGTAATAGACATATATTAGCAAATATGTTTGATGATCGGTCTCGTCCGCTTTATAGTTTATGTGATAGGATTACAATAGATCGAATTAATGAAGTGGATTATATGTCCTATATTAATACAGTCTCGAATAAAACTTGGAGTACGGATTTAGATAAATCAGTTATTGATGAGATATTTTTATTAACAGAACGACATCCTTATTATATGAATGTTTTATGCGATAAGATATGGAGTTATTGTGAAGGTCAGATTCCAACTGCCTCAGTGGTGACCCAATTATGGCATGAGTATATTTTTCAAGAAAAATCAAAAACAGCGAAAGATCTAAGTTCTCTTAATACTTCTCAGAAAAAGCTACTAATTGCCATCTCAAAAGGTGCGAAAAGGGATTTAACTAGTAAAGCAACATTACATGAATTAAATTTCAGTAGCTCAGCAATAATAAAATCATTAAGATTATTAGAAGAAGAAGATTATATTAATCGAAATAATAATGGAGAGTATTTTTTAGTAGATCCATTGATAAAGTCATCTTTAATATTATTTTACCCATAATAATGACTTTGACCAGTAAACTCTGTCCTGGCTTGCCTCGGTGGGCTGAGCTCTAACTAATAAGCCGGAGAATGCAGCTACTTTTTTCGATGATAGCTACATTCTATCCTTAAACACATTGCTTCCATGCAGTGTTTAGATGAGGAACATTTTTAGGGAAACTAAGCACCCATTTACCTTCGTTGACAAGTCCTGGATCTTTAGAATCATATTTATCTGATACCAGATTAAACCAACCGGTATGTACGTCAGTCACAGATGTAATATTAATAACAGCAATTTGTTCTGGAGTTATCTTTATGGGTTTACCGGTAACTCTTGATGTTAATTTGCCCTGTGATAAGTTAAAATGATATCTTGGCATTATATTCTCTTTAAATATATTGGTTGATATTTTATCACAATAATTTTAAAATGGACATAATAATTTAAGAATCCGATCATCGAGTTTTTAAAAGCCATAAAATGCTCAATCAGCCTTCTCAATTTTTGCCGAGCCTTCTTACTCAAATTTAATAGGGGTTAATCCATCTAGCGCTGCTTTACAACATGGCCCTCTATAACCCTTATGCAGCAAGGCTTAAGAGCCAGCATTGTGGGTTTTATCGTCTAACACTTTTTATCATGATAATTCAATACTCCTAACAACTAGTAATGGTAGTAAAGCTTAGCCGAAAGCCATTGTCTTCCACAGGACCCCTTCAAGCAGCTCGCGCAGCAGGGCGTTTTGAAAGAAAGTTTTTAGAGTTGTCAAAAATCCCATTATTGATAATCGATGACTTTGGTTTAAGACCCATACGTTCCCCACAGATGAAGACTTCCATGATCTATTTCTCAAGGCTATGAAAATGCTGCAACACTTGTGACCAGCAATCTTGATTTTAGTGAATGGGGGGATGCTTTCACTAATAGATTATTGGCTGCTGCAACATTGGACAGGTTGAGGCATAATGCTCACCGCATCATTCTCGATGGAAATAGCTTTAGAGGTGGGCAATGTGATAAAATTAATTCCTCTGTAAAAGAGAAAAAATAAGCTAAAAATAAGAGGGTTTTTAGCAAAAAATATGGCCGTTTAAAACGTTATTTTTGGGTCCAAAGTGGTCCCATTAAGGTGGTGATCGATGAGTGCTTTAGGGTGATGAATAACAATTGTCAATAACGTGTCCACCATGCCTTACTTTTTCATATCGAGCGTCCACGAGTAAATGACGGATCTTGCCAAGCGGACGATTGCGCCATTGCTCAAATTGATCATCCAGCTCTTTAGTTATTCGACTGA
>JACCWN010000143.1 GCA_013697625.1 Legionella sp. | reverse complement strand
TCCATTTTACTAACCGAAAAACGATATATTGAACCAAGATTTACTGAACCGCTTTATCTTACCAATAATCGGCGTACAATGCGATAATTATTGACTGAAAAATCAGTCCAGCCAAACCTCCGTTTTTATGAACCCTCATGACGAACCTAAAACGTATTTATCTCCTGCCTGAAGCTGAAATTGTTGATCTCTATGCAAGGCCTATTTTCAATCATAATGAACAAAAACTTTATTTTGATCTAAATAAGATCGAATTGGATATGCTGGGTCAATTTGGTACAATCAAAACAAAAGTGTATTTCATATTGCAGCTTGCCTACTTCAAAGCCAAGAACCAATTTTTCATTTTTACATTTGATGATGTTCAAACAGATGTCCAATATGTGCTTGCCAAATTTTTCAAAAAATTAGATGCCCTGTTCCAGGGAAGCATCACTCGTAAACGAATAAATCAGCAAAAACAAATTATTCTCAACCTGTTTGAGTATCAAAACTGGTCAGTAAAACAAGCACTTCAGGTAGAGGCACATACATGCGAACACCGAGATCCTGCCGCACTGTTATAGGCGCAAACCCCAAAAGGTGTGTTCATTAGGAACTAATACATACTATCATTAGTCTTCGCCATTTCAACGACTTGCTTTAGTATCTCAGGGCTATACATGTCATTAGCGCATTCTAGGTCTCGAAAATATGTGTCATCGAACCAGCTTACTGTATATAGATAACCTGAATTCTTGTCGCCAGTCACGAACACAGTGGTTACTTTATTATTCACATCATACTTGACTACTTCTTCAGCAATATTAGATGAGGCATGACTTAGCTTGATAGCGTTCACTAACAAACTACAGCTACCTGCTTTGGATTCAAATAATTGCACACCACCACTCCATACATTTGTAAAAGTTCCGGCTGGCGCAAATCCCCAAGTAGTTGTCGCATCAGTTGTAATCGCTGGAAAATCAAATCCAAATTGTACATTTGATAATTTGTGCCGTATATGTGTTGATTGCACATTAGTTACCTTTGCTGTCTTTGCTAGCTGTAAAGGCAATAAATGCTTCTGTTCTAATAAAGATTTAGCTCTGACGCTATTAGACTTTATAAAGCCATTTTTGGCTTGTTCGGCATAAATTTTCATATCATTTTTTATTTGAGTCTTATCCCCAAATTCCTTTCTAGGAATAACTTTTATACCACCATCAGGTTGCGGCAACCCACTATCTATATTCTCTTGTGGTACACCTTCAAATAGGTATGCCGATGATGGGGTGCAAAAAGATGCTAATATTGCTAATACTAATATATTAGGTTTCATTTCATAGTCCTTGTCTAGTAGTCGTTCCAACCATCATAAATAGCGCAATCTACTGCATCTGTTTTAACATCTAGAGTTTCACGTCCATTTGGATAATAGTAATGCATACCTAGAACATAATAATTACCACCGAGGCCTGATTCACCCCAGTGAATAGCAGCTTGCCGCCATGTATAGCCTTTACCTGTATCCATAGTATGGTGGGGTGAATTTGGGCCAGCAGGGTGCCGACTAGTGTAATGGTAACTTATAACACGCCACCAGTACGCGCCACTTAAAAACCATGTCACTGATTCATTATTACCGCAATTCGCTCTACTATGTGCTGTGACAGCATTTACCCCAGCTTGAGCGGGTACTGATAAGACTGTTATTAGAACCATATGAAATAACTTCATTAATCCTCCTTTGTGGCTTGATTGATTAACAATCCGTGAGAGCATATTACTATCCATTTTAGTGGGTCTGTTACCATTTTAGCTTCATGATACAGACAAATCTTTAATGTTTTTATCATATGGTTCTTGAGCATCAGTAATGACAATTTTGAATAAAACCTTAAGCGAGGATGTGCTCCATGTCCTAAAGAGGCTTGAACCAATTCATCACTAATCCTTTTTTGCAAAGTGAACAAGAACTTTGCAAGGCATGAGGTACCAATGCTCTGAAACTTTTGAATATTAGCAGCTACACTATCTAACTAGTTGATTTTGAGAGGAGGGAACCCTAACATAAGAAGTCGAATAATGTAAATGTTTTTTTGATTCAGCAATTTTGAGAAAATGTCGGCAAAACCTATGTCTTTGGAAGGTCACTGAACTGCCAGAAAGGGGTCCTGTGTAATACAATGGCATTCGGTTAAGAATATATAACCTTAATTCCACTGCTACTTTTCCATTTATTGATTGGTTTTCGCGATTGCCTCGGCGAATGGCGCCCTGGTCTAATCTTCTGGCGCACTCGTGAAATACCTTTAAGTATTTTGTCTAAGAAGATAAAATCTTTATTATCCCCCGGGAACAGTAATTTTACTAAACTACGACCGACTACGAGCAAACAATTTTTAAAGTTAAGTTTAAATTTTTTAATTTCACCACAGAAATCCTTCCAATAGCTATTTTTATGGTCATTAATAGCATTAGGAAGACCTGAGGAGAGTGGCGGTAATTGGTTATCAGCTTCCGATTCAAATATTCGAGCAAGATTAATCAGTAACATGTGAGCAAAGCATTCTTGCTTTACCCCACGCTCAGATTTGCTATGAAAGTCTTCAACATCAATAAATTCTTTTGAAATCTTATAAAGTTCCTCGATACCCCAGCGACCATGATAAACAGAGGGAAATTCACTTAATGGATATTGCTCACCCACTAACATTGTACAACAAACATACGTTTCATTTTCTATCTTATATTTGATTAAGCGCAGCTCGATAGGATTTGGTTCAATAAAATAGCCCTGTTTCTTACTTTCATAGGTAACGGCAACAGAAGGCTTATAGGTAATTACTTCATCTTGTTTGTCGCTGTCCCAAAAAGCCTGAACCCTTTTATTTACTGTTCCAGACTGCATGCGACATATTAAATGTAGTCCTTTTTCAATGGCCTTAATAAGAATTAAATAGCTAAAGTAGCCACGATCTAAAACGAGCACATCGCCCATTGACAACCTTTCCATATGTGCCAATAGACAATGGCGCTCCCCTTTTTCTGCACTAAGCAGGCCATCATAAATGAGACCACTACCTAAGTGATATAAGGTACTCATTAGTCCTTGAGGATAATATTGTTGTTTATTTGGGGCTTTGTAACCGGCATTTAGCAATTCATGTGGAACATTAATTTTTGAACCATCAACACCAAAAACACGATGACCTCGCCATAAAGGAAGTGGATTACTATCCTCTCTCATGGCTAATATTCTTTGATTGATTTGGATAAATAAAGCCTCCGGCATTTTCTGCCTGGCTTCACATATGGAGGAGGATGATACTGGTTGTTGCTGTATTCGGGAGAACTCCTCCGTTTCCCAAAGCTCACTCAATAAAATTTTATAACCCTGGCTATTCTTGCTTAAAACTAGCTTTAATATAAAAGTAACTAAAAAGTGGGTGCCAATTACTCGCTTTCGTGTTTGCCAAATTTTGTCGAAATCAGAACATATTTCCTCAATGATTACTTGTAAAGGACTCCAAAAATTATCCATAACAACTCAACTCCTTCAAACTAATACTAAAATTTTTTGAAGGTTACCATGATTTTGTCCTTAACCGAATGCCATTGCTGTGTAATAACCCCCAAAAGTGGTCGTTCTGCAAAATTATGCTCTTAAAGTAATTCAATTTGGATCTATATGAATCAGGGTAGTCAAGGTTTGTTAGCGCTTCGATTAGTGCATAACAAAATTTGATGAGAGAGTAGGCAGACTCTGAGGGAATAAAGTATGTTAAGTATGGCTCCTTTAATATAGATAATCAGACATAGTGTAGCCTAGTCGGCATCCTCTCCCGAAATCATGATTTGAGTATTTGCAGACTTGGCAGTTTTTTTACAACAGTCCACTTATACCGTGTCTATCTACTATATTAAGTAGCTTAAGAATTGCTCCATGGGCATGGCGTTTTCCTTGCTCTAAACCACGAATCATTGAAGGACTGACATTTAAATATTTTGCAAATACAGGTTGGCTCAAACTCTGTTTTTTCCTTAATTGTTGAATTTCCTCTCCTGTAAATTCATATAAGGCAGGAAGCTCCTCTTCAGTAAGATTTCTTAATGTTTTTTTGTCGATAACCTCAGCTTTATACAGACCTTCTGCAAGGTCATTAATAGTATCTTGTATATTAGACATTTGTATTCACCTCGCAAAGTTCACCCAAGTTGATTAAATTAATAATCTGCTCATCAGTCAGCTCAAGCATAATTTCGGCTAAATGTTTCAGCTTTTTAAGTTCCGAAATTGTCACATTTCCTTTATCATTTTTAGAAAATAAATGTAGCCAAAAAACTCCCCTGTCATTTTTAAAAGCAAGAATAATTCTGGAACCACTACTTTTACCTCGCCCCTCTTTAGTTGAAACTCTTAATTTATAAAGTCCTGATCCTAGGGAATATTTTAATTGTTCATCCCTATTTAACTTAATGAAAATATTTAACGTTTCAACTAGAGTAAGATCCTCTAGATCAGCTTTTTTTGCTTCTCTATTAAATTTTTTAATTTTTATGTTTTTCATAAAAAAACAACCAATGTATGATACTATGTAGTATAGTACATAGTGTCATACATTTCAATGTTTAATGAGAATTACAATCATGAGGTATACTCACTTCCGGATCTCTTGGGATTTCTAGTTCATTTAACCTCTTACCCTAACCCATCTCGAGTGCAGCACACCCGGCTCATTCCGCATACGCCTCTTCGCAGCGTTCGTGGCACACTATAGTCTTGTTACCGATATTAGGAGATAATTTGAAAATAAAAAAAATATATCCCTTAATTATTTTGATGGCGGTATTTTTTGTCATTGTTTTAACGAAATATTTTAACATTTTAATCAATATAGGGTGTTATTACAGGTTTGGGGCAAATGCGACCAAGCCATCCTGTTTTTGCCAGTAATTTAACCATGTCGAGCTAAATAAAAAAAATTATCTATCGAATTTTTCTGCTAATAAACACCTTCAAATCAACATGAGAATCAATATATATAATGGTTTGTTTCAAAAAAACCAGATCAGATCTAATCGCATAAATCGGAATCCTGATCCATCATGTAGCGCCGACCAAAACTAATCGTATAATGATACATATACGTTCAGTTAACTATCAACTCATCGCATAATTGCTTTTAGTGTGGTACATTATCTCATTAAAATCTAATCGTATAATTATAAATGGTCAAAATCGCTGATATTGAAAATTATATAACTTACCAAAAATCGACTGATAAATCGTCTGCCACGCTGGAAAGTTATCGTAGTGACCTGGTTCAGTTTTCCATTTGGTTTGAATCAAGTCAATGGCGTGGAAATGAAATTTCTTAACATTACGCCAACCGATGCACGCCAATACAAACAACACTTAATTGATTCGAACCTTAGACCGTCAACGATTAACCGCCGATTGTTGTCGCTAAAATATTTTTTAGAGTGGGGATGGGAAGCAAACAAAATACCCTATCGATTTCCGTAAGCGCTCAATAAACCACCTCCTTTTTTAATTTATATTTTTGCAAGATACTTTCTGCAGTTAATAGCAGGAGTTCATCATGAAAGTAGAAAATAAGAATAAGAATAAATACTGGCAAGACCAC
>JACCWN010000123.1 GCA_013697625.1 Legionella sp. | reverse complement strand
CATTAGATCTCTGGACCCGCGGACAAGCCGCGGGCATGTCATTACCCACAAGTATCCGGGACGACATACTTATGGGTAATGATATGTCCGCGGGACGTCGGGAGTGAGTAAAAATCAATTACGCACCAGCGACTAATTACACTTTAAACCTAATAAATTGAACCTAGATATATAAATTAAGTCAATGACTTCCTGCTGAGGTATTATTATTTAATGACCTACTGTATACATGAAAACATAAAAGATCATAATAAATTGTCTACCTGGATAAATCACCAACATTCGTTGACGGACAAATTACAGGCAATACACCCTGACATTGTATTAAAACGCATGTCCCAAGAATGGACTAAGCCTTCTTGGTGGGATACCCATCATTTGAAGATATATACAGATGCTTTATTTCAAAGAGAAGTAATCCTGTACAGTCAGAATATAGCCTATTGGTATGCTAAAACCATCATCCCTAAACCCTGTTATGATCTTAATCCAGCTTTTTTTAATCGTTTAGAAAGAGAATCTTTGAGAAATCTAATTTTTGATGGTCAAGAAGTGCATCGAGTACACCGATCCGCATACCTTATCAATGACACCTGCATAGAATTTTATTGGGTTAAAAAATATTTTCCTCAAATTACCCAAGATCTTTGGGTTCGGTTTTCTGAATATTCTTATAAAGAATTATCTTTCTATTTATTAGAAATGCTATTTCCGGAATTAGGAGCATTGGAAGCATGAAATGGGGTGCATATTGGCGTTTGATGCGTTTTAACAAACCAGCAGGACTTTTGTTGCTTTGGTATCCAACAGTCTGGGCTTTATATAGCAGTAACCAAGGTTGGCCACCTCTGTCTTTGGTTATTTTTTTCTTAATTGGTACAATTAGTATGCGTGCAGCCGGTTGTGTAGTGAATGATATAGCCGATAGAAATGTGGATAAGCATGTTGCCCGGACAAAATTAAGACCACTAACCACAGGTGAACTTGGTTTATTTAGTGCTAGTGTTTTATTGGTAATACTTCTCAGTGTATCTTTTTGGGCCCTGATAAATTTACCAAGTCAATGCCTAAACATAGCGGTGATAGCTTTAATAATTACAGCAATTTATCCATTTTGTAAGCGTTTTTTACATGCTCCGCAATGTATCCTTGGTTTGGCTTTCTCCATTGGGATACCCATGGCCTATGTTGCTTCGAATAAATCTTTTGATCTTCCGTTTTATATATTGTTTATGATTAATTTTTTATGGATTATAAGTTACGATACTATATATGCTCTGGCGGATAAGGAAGATGATTTGCGCATTGGTGTTCAATCTACCGCTATTTTATTTGCTGATCATGATAAATCTATAGTTGGACTATTGCAGATTTTTACGCAATGTTTATGGCTTTATTGGGCTTACTTGGTTTCTTTACATAATTTTTTTTATTTTTTTTGGTTTCTGGCAGGGCTCGTATGTGTTTATCAGCAAAAATTGATAAACAAAAGAGAGTCTGTGAAGTGTTCAAAGGCCTTTGATGCTAGTATTTATTATGGAGCCTTGATGTCTATTGCAATTGGATTTGGTTTTGCTGGAAACCTGATTTAATAATTACAAAACCTTTAAAAGCCGGTTATGGGTTTTTATTATAACTTCTTATTTTGGATATAAACTTCACATGGCCATAACAAATTCCACAATCATTGATCAAGAGATCAAAAAATTCTCACTGCTTGCAGACGATTGGTGGGATCTCAAAGGCCCTCTTAAAACCCTACATCATCTAAATCCCGCACGTTTGCAGTTCATTGAGCAACAGATACAATTGGCTGGAAATACAGTTTTAGATATTGGGTGTGGTGGTGGAATTTTATCAGAAGCTATGACTAAGCTTGGAGCATCTGTTACTGGTATTGATGCTGAATCTACTGCAATAGAAACAGCTAAAAATCATGCGGCCGCACAGCAATTATCTATAGATTATCATTGTAGGCCTATAGAAGAATTTATTGGATCTGCTTTTGATGTTATCACTTGTATGGAACTTTTAGAGCATGTAAATAACCCAATCTTGGTATTAGAACATTGCAAGCGATTATTAAAGCCAGAGGGTTTGTTATTTTTGTCAACCATCAATAGGACGGCTAAGGCTTATGCAACTGCCATCATAGCTGCTGAGTATATTTTAGGTCTCTTACCCAAACAAACGCATGATTATGAGAAATTTATTAAACCCAGTGAATTAAATACCATGGCTCGGTCTTTGGATTTAAAATTTTTGGGCATGAGTGGTTTGAATTATAATCCAATCACTCAACAGGCAACCTTATCTCCAGAGGTACAGGTTAATTATTTAATGTGTTTTAAATCAGAGTAGCCGTTTTAATTAATGTTAGATGTATCCCTATTGACGCTGTACTTATGATTATACATCCTCCTCTTTTTCTGGATTTGTATTTGGATCAACACAAGTACCAGGAATTACCCTTGTTTCATTAGCCCATTCACCTAAGTCAATTAATTTACAACGGTCAGAGCAAAATGGCTTGTAGGGGTTATCCTTTTGCCAGGTGTTTTGTTTCTTACAGGTGGGGCAAGTGATTTTATTTTGGAGATTCATGATGGTTGGTACCTATTGGCATGCTGTTATAATGGATAAGTGTATTTATTTAAAACAAGTATTTTAAGCTCTTGATGCCTTCATTATACTATTGTATTTCATATTCATAAATAACAGGCAAACTCATTTCCATGACTCGTTTTTTAATTCTAAGGTAGTCCGAAAGGGCGAAGGATTAAAAATAGAGTCAGTTTCTATTAGTTTTTGTTTATTACTCAAAGCAGTTGTATTTTCTTTTTTATCAGCAAAATTAGATTTAAGCCTTTCAGGATCTTCACTTTCCAGTTGTTGAAGTTGTGCTAGATAATGTGGTGGAAATAATTTTTTATCCACTAGGCTTTGAATGAATGCATCATAATATTTTGGTGAAGGTAAACGAATAATCAGCTCATTGGGATCAGAATTACATGCAAAATTTTCCACATTTAAACCTTGTTGCTTACAGAATAGTTTGAATTCATTAAAAGCCATTCTTATAAAACGCAGGAAACTTACGGCATCACTTTCATCTCGCTCTTCAGAACAAGGTTTTAAGTAAATTGATAAAATCCCTCGACTTGAATCACTGATGATTAGCAAAGTATCCCCCAAGCGTTCAAGATCAAAAAATAAATCAGATGATGTTGAACTATATGAGACACTTTGTTTCTTTTCTGCACTCAAGTCAACACTTTCATCCGAATCCTTATGTCCACTGAAATGGCTTTCTCCGGTGTTTGTTCCAGATTTACCATGGTTTCCTTTGCATAGAGGTAAACCTGCCTTTCTGCACAAGCCACAAGGATTTTTTTGAATCATTGATTGTATAGAATCTTGATTTTCTTTGTTTATAATTGACATAAGGTGTTACCTTTTAAGAAAAGTTTCTCTGTATTCTACCCAAATATAAGTGAACTAGGAGTTTAGCTTGCCTAATTTTACAGTTTATTTACGGTAGATTATTGGCTAAAATCCCAACATCAACTTCCTTATACTCTGAAATGTTTATTACTGATTGAGACAATTGCAGTAAAATAAGACTACCTGGTAAAATAAAAAGGATATCGTAAGGAAATAATAATAAACCGATACCACCAAAGGATCCTAAAAATGAAATTATGAACATGGACGTCATATATAATATAAACCAATGTAAGGGATAGTTAGCAAGAAGCGCTCCCGACCGATGATAAATAATATATATTACTAACCCAATAAGCAAAGCAATGTCTAATTTCCAGATAACTGCAAAACCACACCAATAAAGCATGATATTACATATGTAAAACGCAATGTGAGACATAATCAAACTGCCGGCCAACTTGAATGGTCTATGTGTATTAGGCTGTAATTTACGCATGGCCAAGAGGCATATAGGGCCGATACTATAAGATAGAATACTTGCAGAGGATAGGAAAGCCACCAGTTTTTGCCACCCTGGAAAAGGCAAAAAAGAAAAAACACCTACTAAAAAATTGACATATAAAGTGAAATAAGGAATTTTGTGGCGATTTACTTTTAGAAATAAATTGGGTAAATGGTTATTTAAGGCCATACCGTATAAAATGCGTGAGGTAGCGGCTGTGTATACAAGGGTGGTTCCAAATGGTGAAATAACAGCGTCTATCATCAACAAGGTTGCAATAACACCTAGTCCAAGCAAAAGAGTTAATCCCACCAAAGGTCCAGTATCACCAGGATAGGATAAAGCAGCCCAACCATGTGTTATGTATTTTTTTGGCATTGCTGCCAGGAAGCTAAACTGCAGTAAAAAATATAAAACAAATCCAATGAGAACAGCGCCCAAAATAGCAATGGGAATATTACGCTGAGGATTTTTCACCTCGCCTGCTAAAATAAGTCCATTTTGAAATCCGGTAAAAGCAAAGACAATGCCACCTGCGGAAAGCGCTGTAAAGATGTTTACCCATTGTGTTTTATCACTTAGGTCAATGTGTATATTGCTCAGGTTTGGGCTACTTTTCAAAAGAAATATTATAGCAATGCTAGGTAATACAAATTTGATGATGCTGGTATATTTATTACATTCTGCCAATAGCTTTATACCATAAGAATTAAGAACAACTACAAAGAACATAATCCCTATGGCAAGAAAATAACCCAATCCAGACAGCTTTAGGCTGGCTGTGTTGCTTAAAATTAGGCCAGGATAGAAGTGATTTGTATATTGAAGAATGGCTTGAATCTCGATTGGGGTCATGACTACATAAGACAACCAGGAAGTCCAAGCAAATAAAAAACCCACTTCTCGACCATGTGTATAGGTAGGGTAATTGGACATTCCGCCGGATACTGGAAACATTGTCCCTAATTCACATAAGGGCAGTGCAATGAATAACATGAAAATAGCTGCAATCATCCAGCTAATGAGCGCATTGGAACCTGCCATCTGCGCACTAATATATGGGCTGAATAACCAGCCAGAACCAATCATGCCACCGGCTGAAGCAATTAAAATATTCGTTGTTGTAATATCTCTTTTAAGCACAGCTGATCCTCTAATTTGTATGCTTTTGTTAATATAATATAATAATCAGGATTTGCACATACTTAATGTAGCTGTCAAATTCCTAAATCTTATATTAACCATGATCAAGCAAGCGCGTTTTAACACTAATACAAGCTTGCTTTTTAGGATTAGCCTAGCATATGAAATATCTGTATTTATTTAATCTGAAATGATGGTGAATATGATGATTAAAGAGCAAAGTGAAATATAGACATTGCCGATATGAAGAGATCCTATGGAAAAAATGTAGCAATAGTATTATTCAGTGGGATTTAATAATTTTTTTTGTTGAATTGCATAGTAAATCTCTTCTCTATGCACATTGATTGTCCGCGGGGCTTCCACTCCAAATTTGATATTTCCATGTTCATGGGTCTTAAATGCTAAAATTTTAATATAAGTATCATTGATACGTATCATTAAGGGTTCTTCGAATTGAAGTGATAGAATGTCCATTAAAAAAACCTTTTATTATAAGTAGTTATCTAAGAATTTATGTGTAGGAACGGTACTCTAATTTAGATAATTTTACCACTAAAAGATGGAACAAATATAAAAAAATGCTTGATGATTAACCCAAGCCTACTACTTTTAAATTAAATCTTGTGGCAAAAGGATATGAAAACAATATTTTTACCAAAAAGCTTTTATATTTCCTCACAAGTCGTAGGTAAACTTTAAGTCATTCATAAGGATCTGTTTTCTAAAAAGTAAAAATGATCAATAGGCCCAAATCCTTTTCCTATTTGATTTGTTGTTCCGGATTGAATGGCCTTTGTTAAATAGGATTTAGCAGCTGATACAGCCTCATATAAACTAAATCCTTGGGCTAAATAAGAGGCAATGGCAGAAGATAAACTACATCCAGTACCATGTGTATTTTTTGTGTCAATTCGTGGCGCATCAAACCAATGACACCTGTCTTGCTCTTTTACATAAAGCACATCTGGTGAACGGCTCTGATCCAAATGACCGCCCTTTATTAATACGTTTAAATGAAATTGTTTGCCAAAAATTGCAGCCATAGCTGCCATATCTGATTGTGTTGTAATTTTTGATCCTAATAAATGCTCTGCTTCAAAAAGATTGGGGGTTATCAGACTAACCACTCCTTTTAAATTATTTTTTAGTGATTGGAGAGCGCTTAAGTCAAGCAGGACTGCACCTCCTTTTGCAACCATAACCGGATCAAATACTACATTATTTGGTTTGAGTTTTATTAATTCTGAAAAAACCACCTCAATGATACTGGCATCTTGGAGCATGCCAATTTTTACAGCATGTATATCTAAGTCACTAAAAACAGATTCAAATTGTTGGCGTATGAATGCCGGGGGTACTTGTAATATATCCTGTACACCTTGTGTGTTTTGAGAAACCATTGCTGTAATGATTGAGGCAGCATAAGATCCTGTGGCAGAAATGGCTTTGATATCCGCTTGAATCCCAGCACCTCCGGAAGGATCCGTGCCAGCAATGGATACTACTGAGGGAAAACTACAGGTATTCATTGCGTTCTCAAAAAGAAAAAGTTTGGTAACAGGAATAAAAAAAAATAAGAGTCTTGGATTCAGCCTGCTTAGAATGAGGGTTATATTTTAATAATTTGAAGTTGCACTGTCAAATTTAATATTAGCTTCTAAATTGCTCTAACTATTGAATACAACAGGGGGCCGTAAAAAGGGATTTAGAAGGGATTTATGGTAGATGGGATTTATGGTTTGTATGTGTTAAATAAATGAGTTACAATTAGCAGCTTTTTTAACCTTGCCTAAATAGAATATTTAAATTCTAGAAGGCTTTATCCATAAGGATTACCATGAGACACTACGAAATCATGTTTCTTGTGCACCCTGATCAAAGCGAACAAGTACCAGGAATGGTCGAACGCTATGAGGGGATCATCAGCAAACATGAAGGCTTAATACATAGAAAAGAAGATCTGGGCCGCCGACAATTGGCTTATCCAATCAATGACTTACATAAAGCACACTATATTCTTTTAAACATTGAATGCAACCAAGAGAGCTTGGATGAACTTAAAAATGCATTTAAATTTAATGATGCGATTTTAAGACATTTGATCCTTGTTCAGAAAAGAGCCATTACAGGCGAATCTGTGTTGAATAAGAAAGAAAAAGAAACAAGAACTGATTAGGAGCCTATGAATGTCAGCTTATTTTAGAAGAAAAAAGATGTGCCGTTTAAGTGATGAAAATGGCAGTGAAATCGATTATAAAGACATCAATTTATTAAAGAACTACATCTCTGAAACCGGCAAAATAGTGCCCAGTCGTATTACTGGCACACAAAGTCGTTATCAAAGACAGTTGGCAAATGCAATCAAGCTTGCTCGCTTTATTGGATTACTGCCTTATTGTGATAGTCACAGATAAGCAAGTATGATCAGCTTTAGCGATTTTATAGTTAAACAAAGTAAGGTATTGCTTGAAAATAAGCATCATGCGATTTTCTTTGCCATGCTTTTTGCAGTGCTTCCTTTTGCATCTTGGCTATCAGTCGCTTTAGTGGCTTTAGTAACTTTGAGAAAAGGCGCAAAACTGGGCTCCGATTTGCTGTTGCCGGCACTTGTGATACATACGGTACCTTTATTGACTGTGGTGCCTATAGAAAGCGCTATAATCAACACCCTCATCACTTATATACCTTGTTATGTAGCAGCTATAAGCTTGCGAAAAACTATGAATTGGCAAATTGTGTGTGGGATATTGTTCTTACTAGCGTTTTTTGTGGCTATGGTTACACAGTCCTTATTCCCAGGTTTTATTATAGCTCAATTTGATCAGTTTAAAACCTTATTAAGTCATTACCACGACTACCAGATTATGGTAAAAACGGCGAGTAATGAGGGCTTAAGTAATTATGAATGGGCTCAGTTATTTTTTGGGATCCAAATCTTAAGTGCTGTGATTATAACAATCTGTTCTTTATTATTTGCTAGAGCTATGCAAGCTAAATTATTCATTCCAGGTGGTTTGGCGAATGAATTATTGGCTTTTCGTAGCGGTAGGCAGGCATTGGTGATTTTGTTAAGCATTTCATTAGGAGCATATTATGACCTTTCAGTTGCTCTTAACGTTTTACCTCTGATTATTAGTTATTTTTTGATAACAGGATTTGGCTTGGTTTTTTTTATATTCGCCCGTAGAAGACAATTCACAGTGGCTGTTTTATTATTGTTACTGATAATGCTAAAACCATCATTTGTATTATTTGCCTATGTCATCATTGGTGTATTAGACAGTATATTTAATTTTAGATTGTATCTCCCAGAAAGGGTGAGAGAATCAACATAAACATAAGGGGTATTAAGATGGAAGTGATCTTATTAGAAAAAGTACGTAATTTAGGTAACTTGGGCGATAAAATTGAAGTTAAATCGGGTTATGCTCGAAATTACTTGATACCTGAAAAAAAAGCAGTGTTTGCCACGGCCAAGAGTCTTGAATCATTTGAACAAAGACGTGAAGAACTTGAGAAAAAAGCTTTAAAAGAATTAGCAGTAGCAGAGCAACGTGCAGCGAAATTAAACGATGTTACTTTGGTTATCAGTGCTATGGCAAGTGATGAAGGTAAATTATATGGTTCAGTTGGTGTTAATGAAATAAGAGATGCCCTACAAGAGCGTAAAATTGAAGTTTCTAAGCGTGAAATAGTTATGCCAGAAGGCTCTTTTCATTCAATTGGACAATATTCAGTAGAAGTACATGTTCACACAGATGTCATTGCAAGGCTGCAAATTGAAATAGTTGCCGCTAAAGCACATAAATAATAAGCCTGGTTGATTTTCCTTATCCATTGTAAGGGCTGGAAAATGTGACTACTCCTCTTTGACCACTAAGTCAAAAGGAAGGTTATTTTGAGCTTATAGGGATATTAAAGGATTAAAATGAAGCTTGGACTGTTCCTTAAACATCTAGCCACGTCTTGGAGCACTGATAAAATTTCCACTTTATCAGCTGCTCTTGCCTACTATACGCTGTTCTCCCTCGCACCCATTGTATTAATCAGTATAGACTTGGCTGGATTTTTTTTTAGCAAAGACCTAGCCCGCAGTGAGGTATTAAATCAAATTACAGCCTTGGTTAATACAGATATTTCTTCACAAATAACTTCAATGCTAGATAGAATTGATAGACCAAATACTGGTATCTTAACTCAAGTGATAGGCTGGGTATTAGTAATCATTGGATCATCCGCTGTTTTCTCAGAAATGCAAAGTGGCTTAAATCAAATTTGGGGCGTAATCAATCCGCAAAAAGGTTTTTTGACATTTTTAAAGCAACGATTGATTTCTTTTTTGATGGTATTAGGGGTAGCTATTTTATTGCTGCTCTCTTTGGTGTTGAGTATCACAATAACTGCAATGAGTATTTATGTAAACCATTATTTGAATATAGGACCGATGGAAATATTATATGTCCATTGCATATCCTTTTTTATCGCTTTTTTATTATTTTCTATGATATTTAAAATATTACCAGATGTTAAAATTCCTTGGCCAGACATATGGATGGGAGCACTCATCACTACCAGTTTATTTCAAGTTGGTAAATTTCTTCTTGGGATTTATTTAAGCAGAGTACAGATTGCTTCAGCATTCGGAGCGGCAGGTTCTTTAATAATTTTTATGGTATGGGTTTATTTTTCTGCGCAGATCTTTTTTATAGGTGCACTTATAACTAAAGTTATTGCAATTGAAAAAAATGAAGTGATAACACCCAAACGAAAAGCATTGAAAGTTGATGCAGTCCCACACCAACAGTCCTCATTTAAAAATAAATAAAATTAGAAGTTTGGAAAATCAATAATTAGGTACTGAAAAATATAATACTTCACATTTGCGCTACTTACCGTGCTTTACGCATGGTATCCACGATTTCGCATAGATAGATAATTGCAGGCGTAGCTCACAAAAAGCGCACCAGGGCATTTAACTTCATAATTTAGTTTAGATGCGTTTTCCCTTTATGGTGCTGTCTAAGAGCCCATAACTCTGTCTATGGCTTGTAAGGTTACTTCCATTTGATATTACAACCCATACTTGGCTTTTGCTTCACAGTAATTGATTTATCTTCTAAAAGGCAATCAAGTGCTTGGCTCAAAAAGTCACCCGTGACTTCAATTTGATTGCCAGGTCTAGAATCATCAAACTGTCCTCTGTAAACCAAAGCTAATTGTTTATCAACAATAAAAAAATCTGGTGTGCAAGCTGCGTCATAAGCCTTAGCAACTTCTTGTGTTTCATCGTAAATATAGGGAAATGGATAGTTCTGATTTAAGGCCGCAAGACGCATATTTTCAGGGGAATCATCAGGGTAACGAATAACATCATTAGAATTGATTGCAATAAAACGTATGTCTTTGGTGAGATATTTTCTGGCTACCTCAATTAATTTGGGCATAATGTGCTTCACAAAGGGGCAATGGTTACATATAAAAAATAAGACAGTGGCTATGGGGGTTTTTTTATCATCTAATTGGATGAGTTGTCCGGTCTTCACATCTACTAATTTAAAGTTAGGTGCTAAAGTTCCTAGTTTAACCATTTTAGATTCAGTTTTACTCATAATAAGTCCATTTTAATTAATATAACTGTAAGGTTTAAACGCTCAAGTTTGTCATTAGGCGCCTAACAGGATTATTTTACCGAGGGCGGAAAAAGCAAATATGGCATTTAATATCGCCCAAAGGTATGAAGGGTATCGTTTCTTTAATCCATTATAATAGGAATATCCAGCAATACATAGGCTGCCTATAAAAAATATCCATTGGTTATGATAGGAAAACCCTAATGAAATCAGGACAATGCCCAGAAGACCAATCATTAAAAAAATACTACTTTCTTTACCTATCATGATATAAAAGATAAAAAGTTGAAAACATAAAAATAAAGGTAAGGCGATTTGTGTATATTCTCCAAATCCAATTAAAATAGAAGTATGCCCAGCAGCTATTATGAGTTCCAAGGCTATAAAATATAACAACTCATAATAAATAGCTGTAATCATTAAGGCTAAAGAACCAATAATATAATAAAAATCAGGTGAATTCTGAAAGAGATTACCATACACTGTTAAAATTGCACCTAAGATACCTAGAGCTAAATACTTATCATAATAATCGAAAGCAGTCACTTATCACCATTTTAAATAGATACCTTTTTTAATGGCATCATTAATTATATTTTGTTGTGTTTGATTAGAAGCTATCCAATAGTTTCCCATGTTACTTAAGGCGAAACGAGCACGCGGGTATTGACAAACATCTAGAACTTCTCGGCAGTCTACAGGGGAGGTGCCTTCTGTAATATGTTGATAACATTTAAAAATAACTTTTTCATCAGAAGCAAAAGCACTCCAGTTCATTGGATCCATGGCAACATGCAAAGGGGGGTTCATAAACGCATTGCTGGTTTCATTGCGTTCTAGCTCGATTTTGACATCTGATCGATTCTGAATCAAATAAAAAGATTGAGAGGCTGCTTCGTTGAGCTCTAAGAAATTTTGGCTGTAATTAAATCCACGAACTTCACACCCACGTGGAAAGGCTTCAGCGCAGAATGAGCTAATAAAAAGTATAATCAATAATAAAGATTTGTTGAAAGTAGAAAACGACATATTATCCTCAAGGATTAGATTTTAGCGCCTATTTTAATCATAAAATTACTAAAGTCTATCCTTAGAACAAATAAAAACTATAAAGCTAAGCAAAGTATAATTTTTTTACAGGAAAAGTCAATGAATATTTTAACATCCTTCTGTATTATATTTGCTTAACTAAGGGAATGTAAGTCCTGTAGAAGCTCAAAAATAAATACATAACCACATAACCTAGAGACAAACTGATCCAGGGATTTGTGGTTTGAGGATAATCTAATAATAAATAAGCAGAGCTGATGCCATAGAGTATTGAGCAACAATGCATTAGAATTTTTAAAGGCTTTGAATCGGTTAAATAATCAAGTCTGGATGGATAAACATATTTAATGGGAACAAAAATTAGTATACAAAGTAGAGAGAGTATAAGGGCGTTAAAAACCATGGATGTATTAAAAATGAACATATAAAACACGGCAATGTTCCAGTAACAGGGAAAGCCTTTAAAAAAATGATCTGGTGTTTTAGCATCTGATTGACAAAATTGGTAAGCGGAGGTGACTGTGATTGCAGAAATAAGTGGAATGGAAAGTGCAGGAGGTATCATGCCAGGCCTTGCCAGTAAAAAGAAACAAGGTGTTATGACATAATTTAAGTAATCCATAATATTGTCTAGCAAAGTACCATCTAGTTTCGGTAGGATACTTTTCACTCGAACAAGTCTTGCCAAACTACCATCAATGGCATCAATAAATACAGTGACAGCCATAAGCCATAGTGCAAAAACATAATCATGTTGATAAATTTTAACTAAGGTAAATACCCCAACACAGGCGGCACTCGCGGTAAATATATGTACGGCCCAAGCCGCTATATAATTAATGGGGTGGTAAGATAGCTTTCTCTCGTTCATTAATTATCCTAAGTATTAAATTACTGATGCTTTGAATTGGAATTTTAGTAAATTCAAAAATAGTACCAATAATCAAAAGTAAAGAGCAAGGAGAGAATGTTAAATAACTGAAATAGTCCGATGATTGAACCTGCATTGATAATATATAAAGCAATGTGACTGCAAGACCCACCCTAATTTGTGGCAAGGCCACTCTTTTTTATCAACACTTGAGCGGGCATGCTCAGGGTATTTTTATACGAAATATGGTTAAAGTGCTTACTAGAGGCTGTCTTATTTGGTAAAATACACTTTGATTTTTCCAGTGCTGTCTTCACTATGAATATAGTCTTCAAAATGAAGCAAATTTTTGTTCCAATTACATGTCAATGCGTCTACATGGACGAATGAAGTCAAGGTGAGTGGATACCGTGATTAAAGCAGGGTAAGTAGGCAATAAAGCCTATTTTAATGTTTAAAAAATTAGATGCGTTTTCCCTGTTCCAATTATGATTTGATAAGTTTTTAATAAAACGGTGAACTAATGTCTTATAAGTTTGAAGAAGGTAAAGAAAGTTTAATAGATGCAGTTATAGAAAAATTAGATACCCACATGACCGGTAAACAAATGAAGTATTGTCAAGAATTTGCAAGGCAATTCTATGGCACAGTTGCTTTAGAAGATCTTCAAGCATGGGACATTGAGGATCTATATGGTGCAGTGGTTAATTTTTGGTCTTTAATTGTTGAACGGGCACCTCATCAAACCAAAATTAAAATTTATAATCCTGACTTCGAACAATACAGCTGGCAAACCACACACACCGTGGTGGAATTGATTTGTGATGACATGCCTTTTTTAGTGGATACCATGCGTATTGTGATCCATAGAATGGGCATTGCACCTCACCTTATTGTTCATATGGGTGGGATTAGAGTACAAAGAGACAGTGAAAATAAAATATGTAAGATATTACAACGTAAAGCCATCTCTAAAGCTAAAAATATTTTACATGAAGCTCCTATTTTTATGCAAATTGATAGACAAACCGATCCTCTTATTTTAAATGAATTGCAAAACAACATCGTAAAAGCCCTTGAAGATAATCGAGTGGTTTACGAGGATTGGGATAAGATGCGTGCTAAAGTAAAAGAAGCCATCATCGAGTTAGATACTATCCCAGACATCATTAATGCTGAAGAAATTCACGAAACCAAAGCTTTTCTAAATTGGTTGGAGAATCATCATTTTACTTTCCTAGGCGTGCGTGACTATGAATTAGTCAAAGAAAACAAAGAAATGATCCTAAAAGCCATACCAAATACTGGCTTGGGGGTTTTGCGTGAAGATTTCAATAAATCCAATGTTATTAACATTTCTGCAATGTCTTCTGAGGTACGAGAGTTTACACTGTCCCCAAAAATTTTAGTCATGGTAAAAACCAGTACCCTTGCCAGTGTTCATAGAGATGCCTACACCGATTATATAGGTATTAAATGCTTCAACAAAAAAGGTGAAGTGGTTGGTGAACGTAGGATTATAGGCCTGTATACCGCAGCAGCTTATCATACCAATCCTCGTCATATTCCTTTTTTGCGTCATAAAGTTGCTGTAGTAATGGAAAAATCTGGTCTGGACCCTCGAAGTCATGCTGGCAAAGTATTGTTGAATATTCTTGAAACTTTACCCCGTGATGATCTAATTCAGGGCTCCGAAGATGAACTCTTAGAAATAGCCATGGGTATTTATTACATGCAAGACAGAGAACGAATTCGCATGTTTACCCGGTTGGATGTTTACAGGCGGTTCATATCTTGTTTGATATATGTACCAAAAGATAGGGTTGATACCGAGCTTAGGCAAGTGATGCATCGCATTTTATCGGAAAGTTTTCATACGGATGAAATTACTTTCTCAACCCATTTTTCAGATACAGTTTTAGCTCGTATTCACTTTAATATTAAATTAAGTTCCGAAGATTGTCCAAAATTCGATTTAAAAGAAATTGAACAAAAAATAATAGAAGCTGCACGCTCTTGGTATGATGATCTGCATTTAAATTTACTTGAAGCTTATGGAGAGGAAGAGGCAAACAGCCTATTTTCTCACTATAAAAATGCTTTTCCTGGTGCTTATTGTGACAATTTTTCACCTAGATCTGCTGTATTTGACATCAAACATATGGAGATGTTGACCAGCGAAAACCCATTAGGCATAAATTTTTATAGACCCTTACACGAGGGACCAAATAATTTTAGATTAAAAATATATCAGCATGGTGCAACGATACCCTTATCTGATGTCTTACCAATCCTCGAAAATTTAGGATTAAGAGCTATAAGTGAACGGCCCTATCTTATAGAGCAACAAGGGGGTAGATCCACCTGGATTAATGAATTTACAATGCATTATACCGAGGCAGGTGATTTCAATTTAGAACAAATAAAAGAATTGTTTCAAACCGCCTTTACCAAATTATGGTTTGGGGAAGCAGAAAACGATAGCTTTAATCAATTGGTCTTAGCTGCAGGTCTTAATTGGCGGGAAGTAGCTGTTTTACGAGCTTATGCAAAATATTTTAGACAAATTGGTTTTATTTTCAGTCAATTTTATATGGAATCCACCCTAAACAATAATATTCAAATTACTAAAAAGTTAGTAAAATTATTCGAAATACGCTTTAATCCCTTTGAACCATTCAACAAAGATGAACGATATCATACCTTGGTCTCTGAGATATTATCGGATTTAGATAATGTCTCTAATATAGATGAAGATAAAATCATCAGACAGTACATTCAAGCAATTTCTGCAAGCCTTCGAACAAATTTTTATCAAATTAATGAAGATGGAAGACATAAAGATTTTATTTCCATTAAGCTCAACAGCAAACTCATACCTGGATTACCAAAACCACATCCTATGTATGAGATCTTTGTTTATTCACCCCGCGTAGAAGGTGTCCATCTTCGGGGTGGGAAAGTTGCCAGAGGTGGTTTGCGGTGGTCAGATAGACGAGAAGATTTTCGCACAGAAATTTTAGGTTTAATGAAAGCACAACAGGTTAAAAACGCATTGATTGTTCCCACCGGAGCGAAGGGGGGGTTTATTCCTAAGCGCTTACCGGTCAATGGAACCAGAGAAGATATCATGGCTGAAGGCATTGCTTGTTATCAATTATTCATCCGTGGACTATTGGATATCACAGATAATTATATCAACAGAGACCTGGTAAAACCGGATCATGTTGTTTGTTATGACGAAGATGATCCATATTTAGTCGTTGCAGCAGATAAGGGCACAGCAACCTTCTCAGATCTCGCCAATGACATTTCCTTAGAATATAAATTCTGGTTAGGGGATGCATTTGCCTCTGGTGGATGTACAGGTTATGACCATAAAAAAATGGGTATCACTGCTAAAGGCGCTTGGGAATCTGTGAAACGTCATTTTTATGAACTCAATTATGACATTCAACTCAATGATTTTACTGTGGTTGGTATTGGTGATATGTCAGGAGATGTGTTTGGAAATGGTATGATTTTATCAAATCACATCAAGTTAATTGGGGCTTTCAATCACATTCATATTTTTGTAGATCCTAACCCAGAAGCTGGGCAAAGTTTTAAGGAAAGAGAAAGGCTGTTTAAATTGCCTCGTTCTAATTGGACTGATTATGATAAAACACTGATTTCAAAAGGTGGAGGTGTATTTTTTAGAAATGCCAAATCGATCAAAGTCACAAAAGAAATGCAAAGATGCTTAAGCATAGAGCAAACTGAAATTGAGCCCAATGAATTGATTCGCGCTATCTTAAAGGCTCCAGTGGATTTATTGTGGAGTGCAGGGGTTGGTACTTATGTAAAGGCGAGTACGGAATCTAATGCAAGTGTAGGAGATAGAACCAATGACGCTACTCGCGTAAATGCCAATCAACTACGATGCAGAGTGGTCGGTGAGGGTGGTAATTTAGGACTTACACAATTGGCTCGTGTTGAATATACTTTAAATGATGGTATGGTTTACACTGATTTTATTGATAATTCAGGTGGGGTGAATTGCTCTGATAAAGAAGTCAATATTAAAATTTTACTCAATGAAATAGTCACTGCAGGTGATCTAACATTTAAACAAAGAAATGAGCTTCTAAGCGATATGACTCATGAAGTTGCAAGTTTGGTCATTAGAGATAATTATCAGCAATCCTTAGCTATAAGTTTGACTGATGCTCAGGCCTTGCGTTCTGTTGAACTACAAAGTCGTTATATAAATGAGCTTGAAAAGACAGGAAAATTAGATAGAAAACTTGAATTCTTACCAGATCATAAAGCCTTAATGGAAAGAAAATTGATGGGTAAGGGGCTTGGTAGGCCAGCCATAGCTGTATTATTATGTTATTCAAAAACGCTTTTGAAAGAACAAATTCTGGCTTCTGATGTGCCGGAAGAGAGTTATATGAATCAATTCTTAACACATTCTTTTCCAAAACCTTTACAAGAAAGATATTGCAATAACATGCAAAACCATCCCTTAAAAAGGGAGATCATTGCTACAAAATTATCAAATATAATCATCAATGAAATGGGCTTTACTTATGTATATCGTTTGCATGATGAAACAGGAGCACCAATATCAGCCATTGTCCGTGCCTACATCATCACTCGTTCTGTGCTAAATTTAGAGGAAATTTGGAAGCAAATAGAAAATTTAGGTTCTAGCATTATGGCACAAAAGCAAATTGAGTTAATGATGCTATATGTGCGCCTTGCTAGGCGGATTACACGTTGGTTTATAAGAAACCGAAGGAAGAATTTAAACATTGCACAAACCATAGAACTATACTCACTGGGCATTGCAGAGCTAAAAAAGTCAATGCCTACGATTTTTAGTCCTGCAAATAAACTTAAGTATGAAGAGCATTATCAAGAACGCCTTGAACAAGGTATCCCACCTAATTTAGCGCATGAATTAACCGTGACACGGGGTTTATTTGCAGCTGCAGACATAGTTGAAATAGCCCATACACGAAAAATGAAAATTGCTAAAGTGGCTGAACTTTATTTTTTACTCGGTGAATTTTTGGATTTACCCTGGACTAGAACGCAAGTGATTATTCATCCAGCAGACAACCACTGGGAGGCTTTGTCACGAGAAGCATTGCGAGATGATTTGGATTGGCAGCAAAGACAATTAACAAATGGATTGATTAATTTCAATGGAAAAAATGTTGATTTACAAGAGTTGATGGCGAATTGGGGTCAATTACATGGTCCCTTGATAGATCGATGGCGGTGTGTACTATCGGAACTAAAATCCAGTACCTCCTTGTCTTATATTATGTTTTTTGTGGCAATCAGAGATTTACTGGATTTAACTCAAACTACCTTACAGTCACATGCAGAACCTGTGAAAGTATAATTTCAAAATAGTTGAGGGGGGATTTAAAATGGTAAGACCTTGTGTACAAACCTTACCCCTTTCTATAGCACCCATGATTGATTGGACTTACAATCATTTTCGGGTGTTGATGCGATTGTTGGCGCCGAATGCGCTCTTATACACAGAAATGCAGACCACGGGTGCTGTGTTACACAATCCACAAAGAGCCTTGTCATTTCAACCTCAAGAACATCCTATTGCGCTTCAACTGGGTGGTTCAGATCCAAGCGCATTGGCCAAGTGCGCTGTTCTTGCTGAAGATGCGGGATTTGATGAAATAAATCTGAATTTGGGTTGTCCAAGTGATAAGGTACAAGCAGGTCGTTTCGGCGCTTGTCTTATGAAGGAACCCTTACAGGTTGCAGCCTGTATCGAAGCGATGAAACAGTCGGTTTCTATTCCCATAAGCGCTAAGATAAGAATTGGAATAGATCATCAAGACAGTTATGAATTTTTCAGCGATTTTGTTCAACAATTGGTTGATTCAGGGTGCCAAAAATTGATAGTACACGCTCGCAAAGCATGGTTACATGGCTTAAATCCTAAACAAAATAGAACAATACCACCTGTTCATTATGACTATGTATATAATATCAAAATAAAATTTCCACAGCTTCCTGTCCATATTAATGGCAATATTATAAGCCAGGCCGAGGTACAAACCCATCTTAAGCGAGTTGATGGGGTCATGTTGGGGCGTTTGGCCTGTGATAATCCCTTCAGCATAGCTAAAATACACAAGGCTTTGTACCCTGCAGCAAATGAATTAACGCGAAGTCAATTGGTTGCCACTTTTCTGCCCTATTTATTTGAAGAAGCAAATAAAGGCGCCTCCCCAAGTTTATTGGTGAAGCCTTTATTCAATTTAGCCTTTGGTTTACCTGGTTCTCGTCAATGGAAGCAGCACCTGATGACAATACTACAATCAAAAAAATTAACCTATTTGAATGAATTAGTTCAATATATGGCTGATATTGAAACACAACAAGAAACACTAGTTTGTTTGAATGCTTGAAAATAAGGTTATCCATGGCATTTTATATTAATTTCTAGTACATTAATAAGTTTGATACTGATATACCCTGAGGATTACCAAGATCATGCTGAATACCTTGATTAAAAAAATGTTTGGAAGCCGTAATGAACGCACATTACGCCGTATGGAAAAAACTGTTCTTTCCATTAATGCCTTTGAGTCGCAAATTCACGCATTAACTGATCAGCAGTTGGCCAAAAAAACCCAAGAATTCAAATTACGTGTTGCGGATGGCGAAAGCATTGAAGATATCCTTGCTGAGGCTTTTGCCACTGTTAGAGAGGTGTCCTTGCGTACTTTGGGCCAACGTCATTTTGATGTTCAGTTAATAGGTGGCATGGTTTTGCATGAAGGAAACATTGCTGAAATGCGTATGGGTGAAGGTAAAACCTTAGTCGCAACACTGCCTGCTTATTTGAATGCCATCACAGGCCATGGTGTACATATTGTCACAGTTAACGATTACCTTGCGAAACGTGACAGTGAATGGATGCGTCCTATATTTGAGTTTTTAGGCTTGAGTGTAGGTGTTATTTATCCAGATATGCCTCATGAAGAGAAACAAAAAGCTTACCAATCTGACATTTTATATGGCACAAATAATGAGTTTGGATTTGATTATCTCAGAGATAATATGGCTTTTGGTCCTGAGGATAGAGTCCAGAAAAAACTTAATTTTGCGATCGTCGATGAAGTTGATTCTATCTTAATAGATGAGGCTCGTACCCCGCTGATTATTTCTGGTGCGGCTGAAGACAGTTCTGATCTATACACCCGCATTAATACACTGATTCCTCTTTTAATTAAACAAGATAAAAAAGAAGATAAAGACAGTGGTGTTGATGGAGATTACATCGTTGATGAAAAACAAAAACAAGCACACCTTACAGACTTAGGTCATCAACACATTGAAGAATTATTAACCAAAGAAAAATTATTAGACCCTGGTGAAAGTTTATACCATGCTAGTAATATCATGTTAATGCATCATGTGAATGCAGCCCTAAGAGCCCATGCAATGTTTCATAAAGATATTGATTATATTGTACAAGATAATCAAGTCATCATTGTCGACGAACACACTGGAAGAACCATGGCTGGCAGACGCTGGTCTGAAGGCTTACATCAGGCCGTCGAAGCAAAAGAACATGTCAGCATTCAAAATGAAAATCAGACCTTGGCTTCCATCACCTTCCAAAATTTCTTTAGAATGTACAATAAACTATCTGGAATGACGGGAACAGCTGATACAGAAGCTTATGAATTCCAACAAATTTATAATTTAGAAGTCGTGGTCATACCCACAAATAAAGTTATGATTCGTAGAGATGAATCAGACTTGGTATATTTAAATCAAGAAGATAAATATTTAGCCGTCATTGAAGATGTTCGGGATTGTAACAAGCGTATGCAACCAGTGTTGGTGGGTACAGCATCTATTGAAGCATCAGAATATGTAAGTCAGCTGTTAAATAAGGCGAAAATCAAACACCAAGTGTTGAATGCTAAATTTCATGAAAAAGAAGCACAAATTATTGCTGAAGCAGGACGTCCAGGCTCAGTTACTATCGCAACCAACATGGCTGGCCGTGGTACAGACATAGTACTTGGCGGTAGTTTGGCTGCAGATTTAGCCCTGTTGCCGGATGATGCACCAGCAGATCTAAAAAAATCATTAACCTTGGAATGGCAAATACGTCATGATGAAGTCTTGGCTGCAGGAGGCCTACGTATCATAGGGTCTGAACGTCATGAATCCAGACGGATTGACAATCAGCTAAGAGGGCGTGCGGGTCGGCAAGGGGATCCAGGCAGCAGCCGTTTTTATCTATCGCTAGAAGACAACCTAATGCGTATTTTTGCCTCAGAACGAGTGGCTTCGATGATGCGTCGTCTCGGTATGAAGCCTGGTGAACCCATAGAGCATTCTTTAGTAACTCGGGCAATTGAAAATGCACAACGAAAATTAGAAGGGCATAATTTTGACATACGAAAACAGCTATTAGATTATGATAATGTTGCTAATGATCAAAGACAAGTCATTTATACACAACGTGCATCCATCATGGTTATGGAAGATCCAACCGAAGTTGTAGAAATGATGAGAGAAGAAGTTATCAGTGGCTTGGTTGACTCCTATATTCCACCACAAAGTCTAGAAGATCAGTGGGATCCGAAGGCATTGAGTAATGTATTAGCCGATGAGTTTAAAATCAAAGCACCAGTCGCAGACTGGATTGAAGCAGACAATCATATAGAATCTGAAAAAATCAAAGAACGCATTTTAGATTTGGTTAAAGCACATTATAATGAAAAAGTTGCTAAGACTGGCAAATCGATTATGTCTTCTTTTGAAAAATCAATCATGCTTCAAACCCTGGATAATCATTGGCGTGAGCATTTAGCTGTCATGGATCAATTACGGCAGGGTATTCATTTACGTGGATATGCTCAAAAAGATCCCAAACAGGAATACAAGAAGGAAGCATTCACTTTATTTACAATGTTATTAGACAGCATGCGCTTTGACATCATCAAATTACTCTCCTCGGTTGAAATTCAGAGTGAAGAAGATGTCAATGCTGTGGAGGAGCAAAGACGTGCTGAAAAAATTCGAAAGATTAATTTAAAACAAGACTATTCCATGGTCAGTGATTTTCAAGGAGAGGAGCAAACAAACAGAAGCTTTGAAAAGAAAGTAGGTCGTAATGATCCTTGCCCCTGTGGCTCAGGTAAAAAATACAAAACCTGCCATGGAAGCTTAGCTTGAGAGTAGTAGTTGCAATTATCTATGATGTATTACAACGTATATTAATAACCCAACGTCCTCTTCATGTTTCTCAAGGAGGATTTTGGGAGTTTCCTGGTGGAAAAGTTGAAGCTACTGAAACTGCAGAAGCAGCTATAATCCGAGAAATTAAAGAAGAGCTTGGCTTGGTGGTTCTTAACCCCATTCTTCTTGGCAAAATTCAACATCAATACCCCGATATGCACCTTCAATTAATAATTTATAAAGTTAGGCAATTTAGTGGCAACCCTATGTGCTTGGCAGGACAACTGGCGTTTAAATGGATGCCTTTTTCAGAGTTGAATCCTAAAGATTTTCCTCAAGCAAACCAAGCTATTTTTGAAATGCTTTATCCAAATTTGTCTATGGTTTAGTTCTAACTGTTCAGGTTGTCAGCATCATTAACCCAGACAGAATAAAATGACATATAGACAGGCATAGGAACAAATGCTAAAGACAGTGCAACTTTCTGGAATCCTTCACTATATTCAGGATGACGGATCATTTAGTACGTCAGCCCGAAAGCATTGAGGGATCTTCGAGTTGTAGGATTGAGTCATGGTCTTGAGATCCTTACGCAAAAAGACGTGTTCAGGATAAGGTGCCTGAGGTGATTTTTTGCATGAAGAATTTCCTAAAATAGAACATGTGAAGCAAACTTTGATTTATTCGAAGGTTCTTCTGAAAGTGCATTTTCTTTAGATTTGTTCCTGTAACATCCCCTAAGTATAGAAATATTGCAGTCAGTTAAGGCAAGGCATCTAAACATATATTTTAAATCCGAAATGCCTACCTTGTTATGATTTATGGACGCAATCCAGCAATGATCCAGATGCGAGATCGTATACCGTGCATAAGCACGGTAGGTCGGTAATGGGAGGTATTTTATGTTCAATAATTTGACGGGTTTACCCTGGCAGTTGGTAGGTTTTGCCACTGATTGTATACCTGTGGAGGAAATTGTTGCCAGAGTACGTAGCGATTTAGAGGCAGACTTGTATTTTGGTTTTGTCTGTTATGACATGCATGTAATTTATAAATCAACTTAAATAAATCATTGCTCTCATGGTCTGCAGGAAGTATTTTTTTATGCATGGTCCAATCATCTATCCATGTTAATTGCACACGAGCATCTTGAGTCAAGTTATCAAATATGAATTTTCTAAAGGCAGATTGTTGCAACAACCAGGGTGCATGTTCAAAAGTCTGTTTAAATAAAAAACTAAAATTAAAATATACAAAAAAGGAAAACCTATTGATCTTAATATTATCATCAAATGTGGTTGTTTCAGAATCCATTGCAGAAAGCCTTTCTTGAATTTGGTGTGGAAGGATGCTTGTCATTGCATGTATAAGCCACATGCTATTTAATTTTTGTATAACTTGTCTTATGTCCTTCAAGGAGAATAGGGATCTAAAAACCTGTAAAAATTTAGCATATAGAGGAGATTCAGGGTTAGCCATTAAACTTGCAAAGCCCACTTCTAAATCTTCAATGCACAAAGTAGAAAGATCTTGATCGCGCTCAAATGTAGGAAAATAAAGCTCATGATGCGCTAATTCAAATAAAGCTATCAATTTGTCTTCCGGGGTAAGCTCCTCGATGTTATGAAGCTTGATTTGTTTAGCGTTTAAACTTGTTATTGTTTCTTGCGAACCTTGTAGTCTAAATGCGCCACTAAAGTGGGTTGGGAAAAGTAAGCATAACCGCTCCAAATTAAAAGATCTGCTTTGTAGGTATTTATTCAAAGTTAAGATGGGATCGTCTTCAGCAAGAGCAGTTAATACCTCTACCACCAAATAAAATTTATGTTCTTTATCCGATAGCCTCACACTTATTTTTTGTGCCTTGATCTCGCATTTAAAAACATTGGGTGAATGGTTCAAGGCAGTATAAAAGGATTGGACAAGGCTATCTTTGTTTATTGTCTTCGTATCTGGAACGATGATTACCATTTGAGACTTTGCAAAATGGTTAGACTGAACCATATTTAAGGCCATGGCAACCAAAGATGGTCCAACCAAGGCTACCCTGCTGCCAGCATGCATTTTATTGATGGTATTAACCAAATCCAGCAATGGTTGTGGAACCACTTTAGCAGAAAGGTATTTTGTTACTTTTAAATCATTGGTAGATTCTGTAGAGAGTGAACTTGCAGAATACGCCGGATGAGATAATAAATAATTGACGTATGGACTAGGTGTGGTATTCATTTCTTTATGTTCTTCTTGAAAAAAACTTGGATTTTTTGTAGATGTGAAGAAGCTTGTTGTTGGAGTCACCAGGTCCCAAGATTCCGCAAGTGGAAAGTCTGTTTGCTGGCTGCAATTTAAAATAGGTGGTATTGATGGCACTGCTGGTAGGGGACCATCCTTTAATACAGTCTGCTCAGATATAACCGAAGTAAGAGGAGGCAAAGTAGAGGCTTCTCCCTCAGGAACTACTAAGGCAGTTGGTAAAGCCGTCTGCAAAATGTCTGTTACTCTTTCTAACTTCACCTCGCAAGAAGGCTGCGTTTGGGTTTGGGTTGCAGTTAAGTCGCTGAGATTGGCTTCGGTAGAGGATTTTTTATGTTTTCTTTTTTTCTTTTTTGGTAAATTTACAGGACTAGGCTGGGACAAAGTGGTACTTGCAACAGTGTCCTTGGTTAGTGCTATCAGCCTATCATGAGTAATATTGACAAAGTGTTTATTTAAAAAATGTTCTGTTAATGCTTTAAATGAGTGAAGGTATTCTTGTTTACTTTTATGAGCGCCTCCATTAATTAGCCAATTTGCATACTCTAAAACCGTAGTCAAATGCATAAATGATTTGATATCTTCTTCAGGGATTGGGTAATTATCCCCTAAGGCAGAATAACTTCTCAGGAGCACAATAGATTCATGAAGCATATCCTCTTTTACTAATAGATCTAAAAAAGCGGTAAAGCGATCTAAGGTGAATAGTTTTAATACTTCATTGTCCTTTTTAGCTTCAAGGCAGACGATTAATAACAAGCGCAAAAATTTCTTTTTATCCGAAATAGGGGCACTGAGCATACCAGTTATGTATTCAGAAGCATTACTAAAAACAAAAAGTCTCTCATTTGAAGGTATGGTTCCTTTTTTAAGGTTTTCAAACCAATCGATGCTTACATGGTTCACTAATGAGGTGGCTTCTGCTAAATTTAAGAAGCGGGTTTGTGCAATTTCTTGATTGATTTGTAAATAATCATAATTTACTTTAAGCATCAACAAACATCGTTTTAGAACCATCAAATAGGACAACAGGGTATGAAAAGACTCTTGATCCTTTGGAACATCAAGAAAATAGCCAGATTTAGCTAGATTTTTAATTTGTGTAGTCCATTGCTCTTTTTTAAAAGAATGGGAAATAATCTGTGTTTTTAAAAACAAAATAGTAAGGAATACTTTATTCCATCCAACAAAGTAACTTTGTTCGGGGGAGATCCCTGTGTAATTTATAGGCTCAAGTGGTTCTAATCCAACCAGAGGATCACAAAGCACCTTCTGATAAGCTTGCAGGAATGGATTGTCTGAATTTGGTATTTCTAAGGTGCCTTTTTGTGAGAATGGGCTTTTCTGTAAGCAGTCCAGATACTGTAAAAAAAGTGTTTCAGCTTTTGAATTTTTGGCTTTTAATAAAAATGTAACCAAATCCTTGCTGTGCTCATCCATGGGCCAATGGTACTCATGAATAAGTCTAAAAAATAAAAATCTTTGGAGAGATTGTAAGCCATACCCTTTATCAAGAAAATACTGTGTTAAGTGAGTTTGGTCTTTACACTGCATCAACATTGCTGAGATTTTTTTAATTGTAACACTTGTAGCCAATCTGTGCCTTTCAGGAATCACCAAAGCGGATAAGGCTGAGTTACAGGGCAATTGGATGTCTTGAGTATTAGATGTATCTCGTCGTTTAAATTCTAAGGCGTTTAATACTGGAACCGGTATATTTTTTAATTGTTTAGACAGTTCTTGACCCCCATCTTCACTTTTGGATTCAAAGGGTGTTGAGGGTTTATTGCGCTTTACCTCTAGATATAGAATTTTTTCTATCTGCTCATCTATGGTTGTAGTCACTCGATTTAGTGGTAGATGTAATAAATCACCTATGAGTTTGATTAAAATTGTTAAAAATTCGTTTTGTTTGAGTTCACCTAATGGGTATGATTTTTTTGTTACATGGTAATATCTTAAACAGGCTAATAATGATAATGGATTGGCATCTACAGCGGTGGCGGCAACTACGGACATTGTTTTTTCTTTTTCATTGAACTTTTTGAATAATCGTGCTGCTCGTGATTCTGCTACTTTCAAGCCAAGGTTTGGTTTGATGGGTTTATCTTCTTCGGGTGTAAAAGCTATGATATCAGGTTGTTGTACGGGTGGATGTAGCAGTTCATGTAAAACAGGAATTTCACTTTCGTCTAATAGATGTGCTATTTTGAGCAGAATATCTTTAAAATTAAGGTGCTCTGAGGACTGTTGACCATCATTATCATACTGGTCAAGAAAACAATAGTAATGCATTTGAAACAGAAAAAATTGTTTCTTTGAAAAAAAATGAAGTTTAATATTTTCAATCAAACCCGGAAACTGTTCTTTTAAAAAAATTGGATTAATTTCGGCAATTTTTTTTGAGTATTCTTGCAAAGCCAACTTGCGGATAGACAATTGTTCAATCCTATGTTTTAGAGCATCATTGAATGTGTGGGCGGCTTTTTCAAGTTCTGTAGGAAGGGTTGTCTCTAAGATATCCACCTTAGGTAGAAAATAAATAAATCGCAATAAATACAGTAACTGGGTATCAAACTGGCCAGCTGGTTCAGCGGTTTTTTTCGCACTTTTTGTACTACTAAATCTCATTGCTAAAATCAAATATGCTTCACCAAGCATACTTTCTTGACATAATCGTACTATAAGGCCATTGATGGCCTTATAGTATTGAGCATCCATGACGATGGGTGGGAGGGTTTTAAGCACTGTGGTTGTGCAATGAAGAAAGTGGATGACATCACTTGGTTCTAAAAGGTCCCATGCTTGTGTGCTGGATAGTTTAATTGCTTGTTGCACCAGATAGGCTAGTGTCTGGTTATCTAAAAAAGATTTTATGGTAATATTCGTTTTGTCGCAGTGTTCAATTATAATTTGCAAGGGCCGTATGTAAAAAAGGCATCTTTCAGGGCCATCTTCAAAATAGGCCTCAAAGCTTCTAGGTATCATAAGGGCATCGCGTGCGAATATGGCCAATTTTTCTAATGGAAGATGACCTTCTATACTCCTGGTATAAGGCAAGATGGCAATACAAAGCTGATAAATCATCTGTTCTATTGCCCAAACTTTTTCAGGTAAGTTTGGCAGGCTAGGTTTCAAGCCGCTTATATGATTTTCTAAACATAAAATAGCATTCACTATTGATAATTCAATGCCGATGGTTTCATCAACACGCATGCTTTCTGGAAAGTATCCAAGCTTTGCAAAATTATCAATATGAAAAAGCAAAAATTCCGCATCATGTTTTTTTTCAATGAGACTTTCTAAAAAACGAAATGCAAGAAAAGATTGTATCAATTGAACACTGATGGCCGGAAATTCACTAGGAAATACAACTGGTAGGTCATACTCGGACAGATAATCGACTGCTACATGAGCATCTGAGCAGACATATATAAGAGAAAAAATAGACCATAGTTTGCCTAAATGATTGGTTTGATTCCCAATGGTGTTTTGTAAAAAAACAATATCATTTGTTTTTATTTCTTTTTCTTTCTTTGTGTCTGTATTATTTTCCTTTGTTGAATGGATGTTACTGGTAGTAGCCAGGGTTGCCATAAAGTTTATAATGCCATTAATTGGTAAATAAATTACCTCTTTGTTAGCTTGTACAGAGGGCATTGAATCAATAATGAATTGCAGCAGAGGTACCAAAGGTCCCTCTATCATCTTCCATCCATCTTCATAAAGTGTGTTTTGATGGAAAAGTGTATATAGAGAGGTTCTGAAGGCTTGAGAGTATTTTAATTTATCCCATTCAACTGGGCTATGAGAAGGAATTAGGAGAACCATACCCAAGGGTTCTTTCAGTTTTTTGCCAATGGTTAACAAGTTAAATAATTCTGGATCTATGCCTATTTGCTTAGTAAGTCTGTACATCATCCATAATTCATAAAAACTCTCAACAATCGTCTTGTAAAACATAAACATGGTTTTGTAAAATTGATGGGATTCATTCTTTATCGCATCTTCTAATTTGTTAAAAGGAAAGGTGTTAAAAAAAACATGGACTTCGTCGTCATTATGTGTTGTAAGAAGTGAAAACATTCTCAAAGTAAGACTTTCTATGACATCAAATGTTTTTATAATATCTTTAGGCATTTGTTTTTTCTATTGTAATTATTGTGTTAATTATTATGTCAAATCAAATGGCTTATCACAATGATTACCTTCTAATTCGACTCATTGATGCGAAAATGGCAAACTCCGCTCCTTAAGCGGTGTTACTCAATTACCATGCCTCCAATGAGAAGATAAGTACAGTAGCAAATCAGATGCTTTATTTTTAACAGCAAAGTATAATCATGTCTGCTCTTGTTGATTTTTGTTATTTTCAACCACTACATACCTTCGAGCGCGGTCCACTGTAGCAGGGGTATAAATCATTCAGTAATTCAAGGAGTTGTTTTGAATTTTGGTCACAATTTGAAACGTGTTAAAAAGCAGATTAGTCAAGCCGAACAAGAGTCACACAGACAACCTGGCAGTGTCTTATTACTGGCAGTCAGTAAACAGCAAAGTGCAGAAAAAGTACATGAGGCCTATACATTGGGTCAGATACATTTTGCTGAAAGTTATCTGCAAGAAGCACAACAAAAAATGGTTATTTTAAAAGCGCTTCCTTTGTGTTGGCATTTTATAGGCCCAATTCAAAGTAATAAAGCCAAGGGGATAGCCCATGCTTTCGACTGGGTTCATAGCATCAATCGCATGGAAATTGCTCACATGTTGAATCAACACAGAAGTGATTGCCTTCAGCCCTTACAGGTATGTTTGCAAATAAATACACTTCCTGTCGAAACTAAAAACGGCGTTTTTATAGACAAATCCTGGGAATTAGCGACAAAAGTGAGTCAATTACCCAATCTTTGCTTAAGAGGATTAATGACCATTGCCCCACAGCATCTAAATTACCAAGATCAATATACGGCCTTTACTAAGGTCACTGAATTGATGCATGACATGAACATCAAACTAGGATTGCATATGGATACCTTATCCATGGGAATGAGCAATGATTTTGTTTGTGCAATTCAGGCAGGATCCACTATGGTCCGTGTAGGTCAAGCCTTGTTTGGAGCACGGGTATGAAGCTTACTTTTATTGGATTTGGAGCTATTGCAAAGGCCATAGCCCAAGGTTTAAAGTCTCAACCAGAATATGAACTATCAGCTGCCTCACCCAGTTTGACTCCAGGTGAGACAAGGGAAGGGATCAAAACCTATTGTGATAATAAAAAAGCAATTGTGGGGGCACAAATGATTATTTTAGCTGTCAAGCCAAATCAAATGGCATCAGTGCTTGCAGAAATAGCCCCATCAATGCAAACAGACTGTTGTATTATTTCGGTTGCATCAGGTTTAACTTTGTCCTGGTTTGCACACCAGTTCAAAGCACCAATGGCAATCATCCGCGCTATGCCTAACATCGCTGCTAGCCATGGATTAGCAGCCACGCCTCTGATCTGCAATAAAAACACTACAACAGTACACAAACAAGCTGCAGAGCAACTATTCTCTTGCTTAGGCTTAACTACTTGGCTGGAACAAGAAGAGCACATGGATTCTTTTACCGCCCTTTCTGGCTCAGGTCCTGCCTATGTATTTTTATTTATAGAGGCAATGATTGATGCAGCAGTACATTTGGGATTAAATGATGCGCTGGCAAAATCATTTACGCTACAAACGCTTAAAGGAGCTATAAGGTTAGCTGAGACTAGTGATTTAAGTTTAACTCAACTCAGAACCAATGTAACATCTACAAAAGGAACAACAGCGGCTGCACTCAAGGTGCTTTATCCCTTAACAAAGCTTATACAAGAAGCAATGACTGCGGCAGTAGCACGTTCAAAGGAATTGGCTCACACTTAAAAAGGGTATTTATGGCAGCTTTATTTGCAGTGGGATATTTTTTAATATCTTCTTTATTTGGTCTGATAATCGTATTTTTATGGTTGAGGATAGCTTTACATTATTGTCGGATAAGTTCGCTTAATGCATTTTATCAATTGATACATAAGCTAACAAATCCTATAGTTGAGCCAATTAATTTTTTATTCAAACAGACAAAACTCAATGTAAAATATGACTGGTCCAGTTTTGGTGTATTGGTACTGGTTGAATTTCTTAAAGTTGTTTGTTTAAGTTTACTTGTTTTAAAAACCATGTTGCCATTCATCACAACTGTATTAACCGTTGCGCTGGACTTGATTGTCCAGCCCCTAGATTTGTTATTTTATGCGCTCCTCATCAGGGTGATTTTACAATTTGCTAACCCTAATTGGAACCATCCTTTTGGACCATTTCTTTTTGCAATAACAGAGCCTTTGTTTAACATAGGACGGCGACTCATCTCTCCTATATCTGGTTTTGATTTTTCCCCCTTTGTAATGATGCTTATTTTAAAAATAATAAGCTTGGCACTTTCAAATATTTTACCAGGGAGATTGTTTTAGTAGCAAACAATGTCTAACAAAGAGGCTATACTTTGTATATGTAACCCCTTTAGGAACAGGTTATGAAATTAACGGGTATATTCAGTCTGGTTTTTTTAATCTTACCAATGAGTCTTTATGGGGTTCAATCCTATTATTGTCCTCAAAACCACCAATACATCAACGTAGGCATGTCTGCTGATCAGGTAGTTTCAGCCTGTGGTGAGCCTCTCAGCCGTCAGAATGCCAATAATCCTGTGACTGTAAGAGTGCCAGTGCAACAACTGATTTATAATAATCAAGGTGCAGAGCAGCCCTTTGCAGCACAAACGAATTACTGGGCACCCCTTAAAACAGGTAACGGGGGTGTTCAATTGGAAGTGAATATTGTTGATTATAGAGTTAAACTTATTCGAATCAATGGTTCTAATAGCAATGCTGCATCGGTGTGCCAGGGAATAAATATTCAAATTGGAGACTCCGTTGCAAAAGTGTATAATGCCTGCGGAGCGCCATCCGTAGTGAATAATTCTTATATTAATCAAGTAACCACGCCAGCTACTCCTCCACAATTATGGATTTACCAAGCAGGAGATTATCAAGCACCATTTTCTCTGATTTTTGTTGATGGCAGATTACATTCCATCGATTTACCCAATTCGAACTAAGGATTACAAGCATGACTGAGACTGTAGACGACATCACCATTGCATTTACTGAAAACAGTGTTGAAGTAACTAAAGAGCTAGACAAACAAGTTTTAACCAAAGGTGCCTGGACCACCATTATGTTTAAATATCAAGAGTGGAATAATGCAAAAGGTGAATATGGTCCTGAAAAATACAGTATTAGACGCTATCAAAAACGCAACAATCAATATTGGCAAAAATCAAAGTTTAATATCTCCAGTGCTGATCAAGCCAAGAAAATCATTGCAATATTAACAGGTTGGATAGAGTAAACAGGCCTGTTGTCACTAATGATAATTAGTCGCTGGTGCGTGATTGAAATTTACGCAGCCCCAACCTCCCGTGGCTTGACCGCGGGATCCAGGAGGGTAGGAAGAGGAGAGACATAAATGGGAGAAGTATACGATTGTGTCATCGTTGGAGGGGGACCAGCTGGATTAACAGCAGGACTTTATTTGGCACGCTATCGCCGAAAAATTATAATCTTTGATACGCAAAATAGTCGGGCTTCTAGAATCCCCACGATCACATAATTATCCAGGTTTTGCTAAAGGAATTTCTGGTGTTAACATATTAAATCGCTTAAAGAAGCAATTAAGTAGATATTCAATACCACAGCTAGCTGAGTCAGTGGATGAAATAAAATATTTTGATGAAGAATTTTTATTAAAAACCAAGAACAGGCAAGTCAAGGCAAGAAATGTTATTTTAGCAACGGGTGTAAAAGATATAGAGCCTATTTTGCCAAATCTTCAGGATGGGATCAACAGAGGGTTGATACGACATTGTCCTGTTTGTGATGGGTATGAGGTTATCAATAAGAAGGTAGGGGTTATTGGTGAGGGTACACCAGGAGTAAATGAAGCACTCTTTTTAAGACATTATACACCTGACCTTTTTTTAATAAATTTAAATAATTACATATGGAAAAAATCTCAAATAACAACCCTCAAAGAGGCTCAAATTACCCTAATCAATGAAAACCCATCACGCATCAAACTAACTTTTAAATCCGCTAAAATAGAATTTCCTAACCATGGAGAATTAGTATTAGATAGCATTTACTCGGCTTTAGGAAGTATAAAAAACACCAAATTAGCGGAGGATCTATACTGCAAGTTTCGGGATGGCTTTTTAGTTGTGGATAAAAACTATGAAACTTCTATTAAGGGATTTTATGCTGCAGGAGATATTGTCTTGGGCTTAAATCAAATTTGTGTGGCTGAAAGCCATGCAGCTATTGCTGCCACGGCCATTCATAATAAATTATTATCAGACTCTGGTTTTTAAAATTAAAATATACGTCTCGCCAATGAGATTTCGGAAAATATCGAAAAAAGTACTTGAAAAATTTTTTAATGGGATCATGCTATGAGGCATGAAAACATTAATTCTAACAGAAGCACAAACGAATGAACTCAGACG
>JACCWN010000098.1 GCA_013697625.1 Legionella sp. | reverse complement strand
AGCAGCTCGATGCCCAAGGTGTTAATGAAGATGGAAGTTTTTGACTTCAAAACTGAACTTTAACAATGGCAGCCTTTGAGGCTGCTAACAACCGTCAAGCCACCCGCTCCGCGGGTGCGGTCTGACTAGTAGTAAACTCATTCAGCAAATTTGTGATCCCGTACTAAATCCAATTGGTATTACTTATTTTAATTATATAAAGATTTATCATAATGACTGCTCAAGAGAACTTCTAACAAATAATGCCGATTGGATCGACCATTTTTATAAAAATGCCTTATACGATACTGTTGAAGCAATTGACGTTGAGCATCTTCTTCCGAAGGGCTATTTTCTTTGGTCTGAAATGGAAAAAAATTCACCTATTTATTTACAAGGTAGAGATTTTTTCAATATTGATCACGGTATAAGTTTTGTTATCAAAAGAACAGATGTAACTTATCTCTATATCTTTGGTGCTAATCGTGAAAACCATGACATCAATAATTTTTATGCTGGAAATATAGATTTACTACAACGATTTATTCACTTTTTTACCGATCAGGCGCAAGATATTTTGAAAACGGCAGAGGAAAATAAAATATACTTACCTGCACCTCAAAAAATAAATACGGAACGGGTAAATAATATTGTGCTATCTAATCAAGTAAGAAAAGAGTTTATTGAGAACACCAAAATTAATAGATATTTTATTTTAAACGAATGTGATGATCTTTATTTAACTCAAAGACAAGCAGAGTGCGCAAAACTTTTTGTTACTGGATTTACAGCAAAGCAAATTTCCAAAACAATAGGAATTTCGCATAGAACAATCGAAGGTTATCTTCTGGATATAAAACAAAAAATTCAAGATGGAGTTGGTCGAGTACTAAATAAAGAACAATTGATTCAAATTTTGAAGGGATCAAATATATAATAGCTTCAAACGCAGCGTATTTTTTACGGGGTGTAAAAATAAATTCAATTAACTAAAATGACCTAAACATAATTAAGTTAATTTTAGGAGTACGTTGAATGAGTTGTGCATTAGAGTTTCCAGAATCATCAGTTAAAATTGACTTCTGTAGCCAAGGGAATAAACAAAAAATTTTAATTGATGTTTTAACAAAATATAGCGAAATGGACATTAATAGGCTTGCTTCCGTATTAGAAGTGCCTGTAAAAAGGCTAAACGATATTTGTGAGGGGGATAGTTTCTTGATTGGGAAAAAAGCGGATTGCTTAGCTCAATTATTTTTAATATTTTTTGGAAAACATTTTTTTCGCAAATGTACATTAATTCGCAATTTTAGAGATTAATGCTGAGCAAGTAACAAATAGGTGTTGGGGGCAACTTTAGGGGCAACAAAAATTTTAATATTTTTAAATGACTTAAATAACAATAAGTTAAACTATTAATTAAATAGTCGCCGCCTCCACCACCACTTAACACCCTGATTTATAAGTGTTTTTTCTAAATCTCCTTTTCAAAGGGTTCCCAAAGGGTTTATTTGATCAATATAGTCACCCCAATTGTTGATTGTTCGGTATCCCATTTTTGATGAATCGTCAGGTATCCATTTCCCATAAGTTCTCATAACCATCTCAGTATCCACATGTCCCATCTGGCTTGCTACCCACATGATATTTTCACCGCCAGATAACATCATGGAGGCATAAGTATGTCTAGTTTGATAGGGGTTTCGATAGCGTATGCCAGCTTTTTTTATTGTATGGATCCATGCGGTTCTTCGAATCTGGTGATCTGTTTCCCAGGGCTGATTAGTTCTAGGATTATGGAATACTCTTTCGCCAATACTATAAGTATATTTTTTTTGTTTGTGCAAAGCTGCTATTGCAGGGGGGAGTAGCATAACGTCACGTGTACCTGCGCTTGTTTTTGTTCCTTTAATTTGTTTTTTTACCACGGCCTTTGCTACATGTATGATTCCATTAGAAAAATCAATATCATCCCAATCCAGTGCAATTAATTCAGAAGTACGAAGTCCTGTGAAAAAAGCAAACTGAAAAAGGTTTTTAATTTGTTCATGGTGGCTTGCCTCTAAAATAGCCTTTACTTCATTCCTATCAAAAGGATCAACTTTAAAATTACTTTTAATGGTATGTTTGCTCAAGAGCTTTGAAACTACAATTTTATCTAAAGGATTGCTTTTAATAAGTTCGTCATTCAAAGCCTGATCAATAATGGCGCGTAATGGAACTAAAAGGTTACTTACTGTTTTTGATGTTAAATTCAAATCGCGGATCCAGTCCCGAATAAAAGCAGGTTTTAAATCTTGTATAGCGATGCTCCCAAAATAAGGGATTAGACGAGCATCACAAATTCTCTTATAACCCAGATAAGTGCTGTGTTCGAGGGTAGCCTTGGTTTGGCCTATAAAATCGAGCAATAACTCCGCTATAGTTAAATTAGTTCTTACATGCCCAAATCGTTGTGCAAGTTTTGATTGAGGGAAATAATCGGCATAAGAAAATGTGCCACGTTCTATAGCATTTAAAATTTCAGCGCGTAATCTGTAAGCGCTCAATAAACCACCTCCTTTTTTAATTTATATTTTTGCAAGATACTTTCTGCAGTTAATAGCAGGAGTTCATCATGAAAGTAGAAAATAAGAATAAGAATAAATACTGGCAAGACCAC
>JACCWN010000097.1 GCA_013697625.1 Legionella sp. | reverse complement strand
TGTGGTCTTGCCAGTATTTATTCTTATTCTTATTTTCTACTTTCATGATGAACTCCTGCTATTAACTGCAGAAAGTATCTTGCAAAAATATAAATTAAAAAAGGAGGTGGTTTATTGAGCGCTTACGTTTATTCAGACTATGAATCTAATGCAAATGGCCTTTACAACGTTACCGTAGGCACGACTAATGATAATCAAAGTGCTGAAATAAGTGCCATTAAAATCAATTCAGGTACTTATCTTACATTCCAGGGTAAAGGCACGATGCCTCTAACATTCATTGAGACATGGAAACGCGTTTGGGATTATTTTACACAGGCGAGTCCATATCAACGTTGCTTTGTGACTGATTTTGAAGCGTATAACAATATTGATGAAGTAGAAATCTATATTGGTGTTAAATAATTCTTTTATCCCCGCCCCTTCGTAAGGCCCCAATTATGAGACCATATGCATCATATTCCATGTTTGGGCCAAGCCTCTGTTGAACGCTGGTTGACACGCTCAAATCGCGCGGGTTTTTATGCCTATTCTTGGTTTCTGACAATTACTTGACTTGATTATCTCATTTTAGGGCTTTCACGAGTTGAATTGGCCATGGGGCGTCAACAGGATTTAATCTATTACTCAATTACCAATCTCGCAGCATTGTGATGGTTGTAGGAGCTGGTCATTGGACAATCTGCTGATGAACCGGTTAGGCTTACTAAACTCATCCAAACCTCAGGTATCATCATGAAAACTCATCAACAAACTATCACCACATTAAAGGCTTATAAACAAATCGAGCTCAATGGCGAGAAGAACCTTCAATTTTTTCTTGATAAACACAGTACCAAAGAAGGCACTTGGGGAAATTTGACCGTGCATGATGGTACCATTGACTTTGTTTTTCTAGATGGTTATGCAAATGAATTGTCCTCTCTAACATTAACTCCCAAATCTCCAGCACTTGCGATACCGCCAGCATCATGGCATAAAATTGCCTCAACAAGCGCCGAATTCAAAGCTATCTTGCAGTTTTACTGCCAGCCGCATCGCTATTTTGAGAAAAAATATCGTCTGACATCTATCCATCATGACTTATGGTATATCTATCAAACGTATATGCAAGATCGGGAGAAAATGGCTATTTTAGATGTTGGCTGTGGGTCAGGTCGAAATCCATTATATTTTGCCTTATCTGGGCACGACATTATAGCCGTGGATAAAAATGAGGATTCTATTAAGAATATTCAACATATCGCAGCCCAAGAGCAATTATTAAACATTGAAACCTATGTTCATGATTTGAATCAACCGATTCTATTTAACGATAAATCGTTTGACTTCATCTACTCCATCGTGGCCCTGCAGTTCTTAAATCCGTCAAGCATTAAGCCATTGCTTACAAAGCTGCAATCGTTAACCTCGCCAGGCGGATTTCATTTTCTGATTTTTCCCATTAAGGCTGAACCATATATTTATCCTGAACGTTTTACCTATCTGGCAGAAACAAATGAACTGTATCATTTTTATCAAGATTGTGGCTGGTCGATTCTGGAATACAAAGAAAAACCAGGCCAACTGCATAAACTGGATGAACATGGCAAGCCCAAACAAGGTGTCTTCGGCCATCTGCTTACTCAGAAGAACTTATAAAGTTGCAATAGATAATTAAAAATGAGGACTATTAATATGAATATTTTAGAGTTAATCAAGCAAAGGCGTGCTGTTCGCGCTTATACTGACAAAGAATTAAAAGAGGAGGATATTGAATACATTCTTCAAGCCGGTCAATACGCACCAAGTCCTTTAAATTCACAACCTTGGCATTTCACGCTGATTCGCAATAAAGATAAACTGAAGATATTGGCTGACAAGGCCCAACATGCTTCATTTCTCTCACAAGCTCAGCTTTTAATAATCGTAACTGTTGATACCAGCGTTGATATTGATAAGTGGTTAAAACAGCATAACCAGCACTTATACAGCGGTGCAGCTGCCATGCAAAATATGTGGCTGGCGGCTGTTGCCCTTGATATTGGTTGTTGTTGGGTTAGTCTGGATGAAGCATTTACTAAGGAGCAAACATCAATCCCTATAGATCATACCATCATCGGAGGACTGACCCTGGGGCATCATAAAGAACCCCTGAAAGCCCATGCCGAAGAAGATAGAAAAGTCTTGCCCTTATTAACTTCTTTTGAACAATTTAATCTTTGGGAAAACTGTGAAACAGAAAGCTGTTATACCTGCCTTAAACAGGTTCTAAAATCAGCGGCCAATTCGTTTGAGGGAGATGATTATGTCCGATATTTTTGTGGTAATAAATGTTACGCTGAATGGAAAAAGAAAACCCAAAAGTGGCTTGATGAAGACAGCTGATAATGACATTCCCATACATAAAGATACCCGAATGGTAGCAAGACATAAAATTTAATGTGGCTGTTCAATGATTTCAGGAGCAGTTCCAGTATATTCATATCATTTACTAAAATCGGCATCAAGGCGGTCTAAATATGCGTCTTAAATCATGGACAGTAAAATGAATTCCTGAGAACTTGGTGACATGAGTCATTTGCTTACGAGGCTCTACAATATATCCTCCAGCACCGGTACCAGGAAAAACATAATCATTGATTTTGTTTTGGCGGCGTTTTAATAGCAATGCATGGAGATAATCAGAAAGGGGGAGTGTATGAGTTTCATGGTTTTTAGTATCAAGTACAGTTAATGTTTTTGCGGATAGATCAACTTGATCCCAGCGTAAAGAAGCTGCTTCCTGTCGACGTAAGAGATCGAGAGCCATAGACCAAAGTCTACAACGATTAGTGGCTATCACTCATCCTATTGAACTGACTTTATTTAAAGAAGAGCATATCCAGCGTGGAGAAAGTTGATTTCCATCTTTATCGGTACCAAAAAAGAACACACCCTAATTATTTAACTTGAAATGTCACCCGGCATAATCGCAGACGATAGAGGGATTTTTAGAACTATTGGCTAATGGAATAACAGGACATAAGAATCGCGTAAATAATTTTTAACATCGATTTGTAAATTTTGAGTATGGGTACACGCTTCCTCCATGACCAGCGCTTTATCTTTACTAGCAAGCAAACGTTCATTGATGTGGTCAAGCAAATTGATACACCCCAGTTAAGCGACTTTTTTTAATTACATTATTTGCTCATTTTCAAACTGATTTGGACTTTTATATCCAATGAATGAATGTAAGCGATTACTGTTATAAAA
>JACCWN010000045.1 GCA_013697625.1 Legionella sp. | reverse complement strand
TATTCATAATGCCCATACCATAGAACAACTTGAGATGCTTCTGCCATTTAATGTAAGTCCAGTTGAGTTAGAAGATATGCGTAATATACCTAAGCTGATTTTCCCTGCCAAGGAGGTGGTTAATTAGTCGCTGGCTGGGAAGATATTCCTATGCGGATACCATTCGGTAACATCAGTTGTAATGCAGGTGCTGAGGTAGTATTTAACTTCGGTGGACAGGGAATGGAAATAAAATTTATAGCTTCTGGTAGCTCTTGATTCTTGTCATAGAACTTTCGCCGGTAATCTGAAAAGGTACTGTATGCTAAATTATTCTCTTTGCAATATGCGGACTGGCTTAAACCACTTCCTGACCATTTTTCAATGTGGTCTTGCCAGTATTTATTCTTATTCTTATTTTCTACTTTCATGATGAACTCCTGCTATTAACTGCAAGAAAGTATCTTGCAAAAATATAAATTAAAAAAGGAGGTGGTTTATTGAGCGCTTACCCTTTTTTAATATGTTCTTTGGCTTAATTGGCTGCAATAGGTTATCAGTTTGAACCATTGGCCTTTATATAATTTAGACATGAAATAGTTAATTTGTATTTTGGGGTGTTTTTGTATTGTGCTTGTCGCAGCTGTAACTGTCATGATTGAATTCATCCTTGAATACGCAGCTCATATACTTCCTGTCAATATTCCAGCTGCGCCAAACAAGCGTAGTATAGTCTTTCTGGACTCTTAAGGCATCGGGTTATAAGATGTTTTTTTTGTAAGAGATTTCTTGACTTCCAAACTGAGGGTCGGCCTGGATTCTGATCATGCGTTTATATTGGGTTTTTCCGCATATCCAGCCCAAACTGGCAATGAGCAAATTTAATTCAGATAAGGGGGTTCCAAGCGTTTCGAACAATAAAATGTACGCCACTCATTAAACAAAGCTATTCAGCAATTTAGTTTCCTCGGGGGAAAATAATCTTGTTTGATGGCAATCTTAACTTTCATTAAAGTTTCTTCTGCTACTGCGTTAGCGCGTAAAGTACCTTTATGCAAAATGTCCATGACCGCCTCCATATCTTCTTCATACTGTAAGCGCCTTTTTCTAATTGGTTCAATGAAGTTAACCAGTACCTCAATTAATTTTTTCTTACATATCACATCACCAATCGTACCTTGTTGATACTGTTTTTTAGCATCGTCTACCCATGCTGCATCAGGGTTAAATGTTTCATGAAAAATCCATAATGGATTGTTTTCGACGCAACCCGGATCGGTTGCTCGTAAGCGTTTTGGATCTGTGTACATAGACATGACTTTTTGTTTAATGGTATCTGCATCATCACTCAGAAAAATAGCATTATTGAGTGATTTACTCATCTTCAATAGTTGGCCTTGTTCATTTGGTGCGCCTATACCAATCAAGCGATTGACGCGACCAAGTTTCGGTTCGACAATTGGGAATAATCCTCCAGCTTTTATATTATCCTCATCATTTGTGTGCGAATCAACACCACAGTAAAGCTGATTGAATTTTCGAGCTACTTCACGGGTTAATTCAAGATGCGGCAATTGATCTTCACCGACAGGAACAAGCTCCGGACGGAAAGCCAAAATATCAGCAATCTGTCCAACTGCATACAATAAAAACCCAAAAGGGTAGCTATCACCTAAATTTTTATCTCTTATTTCATCTTTTAATGTTGGATTACGCATTAAGCGTGGAAAAGGAATTAACATGCTAAACAAAAAAGTCAACTCAGCAATCGCAGGAACTTCTGATTGAATAAAAATAGTGCTTTTTTCTGGATCAATACCTGCAGCCAAGTAATCTAAGCTAATCTCTAATGTACTCTCGCGAATTTCCTGTGCACGATCTGGCCGCGTTGTGAAAGCATGCATATTAGCCAAAATAAAATAACATTCATACTCATCCTGCAAAGCGATTCTGTTTTCTAAAGAGCCAACAAAATGACCTAAATGAAGTCTACCAGTTGGAGTGTCCCCTGTTAATAACCGCGGTTTATTCATGATATTTTTTTCTTATTAATATAAGCCTTAAGTGATAAATACTTACCATATCCTAAATGAATTATAATGATTTTTTGGATTGGTACACCCAATTGATAAAGTTGTGTAATTTTTTCTATGTCTTTATCATACATAGATGCTTGTATTACCCCTTTTGGTTTACCAAGCTTTATGCCTTTAGCCACCCGCGCCCGTAATCCTTCTTTAGTTCGTTCTGAGATAAAATCTCTTTCCAATTCAGCCAGCATTGAAAATATAGTGATAAGAACCTTATTGGCTACATTGTTTCTGACGTTTGGGTTTAAATCTAAATTCTGTTTAATAAGCACCAGTCGAGATTTCTTGTCAATAATGATCACTTCTATGGTATTGAGCGTTTCTTTAATTGAACGTCCAAGTCTTGATAGTTCGGAAGCGATAATCATATCGTCAGGTGCCAATTTATCTAGTAACTCATCAATACGTCGTAGTGTTGTTGATTTACGCGAAGACATTTCCAATTCAATCCACTCATCAACCATGAGCTTTTGTTCAATGCAATAGCGACTAATACTATTTTTCTGGCTATCAACACTTTGCTCTTGCGTACTAACTCGCACATATCCATAAATCATGTAATTTCCATTGATTTTGTATTAAGGTATTTTAACATACTAACACCATACTATTTGATATGGTTTACAATGCACATATATGATATGCTTTTTAACCTGACAAAACGAGCGTTAAAAGAATTAAATTTGATGTCCAGGATGTACCTTAATGGCAAAGCTTGAAATACTGACCCCTGCAGAACAGATTATTTTTAATAGTCCGCCAAATTTTTTCCCCGATGAACAAAAGAAATATTTTTGTTTACCACCAGAATTAGCAGTTTGGCTGAAAAGCGTGGATAGCATCACCAATAAAGCTGGATTTATTTTATTGTTTGGGTATTGTCGGGCAAAAGAGAGTAAAAAATCATGTATCCAATTTGACACCCGTAACGTTATTGGTTACAATTTAAGTGTATGTAAAGCGGAATTTTCATGATAAGAACAATAAAACATAAAGGACTGGGTCGATTTTATCACACCGGTAGTCTCTCTGGGATACAGGCCCATCATGCAAGACGATTGCAGTTAATACTTACACGGCTTGATGCAAGTGCTTGCCCTGAAGATATGGATTTACCAGGATTACACTTACATAAATTGAAGGGGCAGCTTAAAGATTTTTATTCTGTCACAGTGCAAGCAAATTGGCGAATTATTTTCCGATTTGAGAGCGATAATGCTTATGATATCGACTATGTTGATTATCACTAGGGAGGTTAAAAATGTTTAATCCAGCGCATCCAGGTGAGGTTATACGTGAATTATGTATAGAGCCTTTGGGATTAACTGTCACAGAAGCTGCAAAAGCATTAGGAGTTACTCGGAAAACGCTTTCAGAGTTATTAAATGGTCATTCTCGTATTAGTCCTGAAATGGCGATCAGGTTGAGTATTGCATTTAAGACATCTGCAGAAAGTTGGATAAATCAACAAGCTAAATATGACTTATGGCTTGCAGAAAAAAATCGCAGCCAACTCAAAGTGAAATGTCTTGTGAATCACGCGGCTTAAGACCCGTTAAAATGTCATTGCCATGTATGGACCCCGCCGGTTTTGCAAGAGGTAATTTTAAAAATTTTGCAATGTAGGTTGAGATGCAGTCATGTATTCGGTCTCTTAATGAGTGATATACGTTCACTCTGACCCTGATA
>JACCWN010000041.1 GCA_013697625.1 Legionella sp. | reverse complement strand
TCATAGCGATCAGCATGAAATTTTTTCTCACCCTTCGCATTCGTATCAAACAAGTATTTTTCCAACCGTTTTGGTCTGGTTTTTTCGGGACTTGCGGTGACTGGATATCGGTTTATAGTTTTGTTGGAACTAAATATTTCTTTAAGCCAGGTAATGGCTGCAAGCCAAGGACTTTCGGCTGTTGTACTTGAGAAATCAATAGCCATCATCAAAGGACGTAACTGCAATTGACATCGATGAAATAAGGTATCAACCAGTTTCCAGTGAAAATCGATGGGCTTAAGCTCCTCTTCATTGTCATCGGGTATTTTATTGCGTAATTCTTCTTCAGAGATGATCGTCGCAAATGCTGATTTGCGTACTGCTCCAAAGCTTATCTCATTTGGTAGCTCGTTCTTAATAAATAATCGTGCAAGCTTGCGCATGACAAAGGAATCGGTTTGCTTGCTGACTGCATAGTCCGTATAAGCTTCTTTGGTTTTTTCTTTAAGATCAGTCTCAAACTGTTTAAGGCTCAAGCAAAAAGCGTCCATTAGATTATCATTCAAATGAAGGTATCGCTGCGAGAGGTAGCACAGAAGGTAAAGATAGGTCTGCTCAGACTTCAATTCCTTTCGTAAATCATAAATGTCGTAATAATCCACAAGACTTGCATAATAGTGAACATTTTGCTGAGAAAGATTGAGCTTAGGTAAGAGTGATTTTGCGAGCTGATACAAGGACTTTATTGAGAGAAATTTTTCGCGCTCAGCACTTATCATGCGTGCTTTAAAATCCTTGGTATCCTGTTTGAGATCCGCTAATCCAGAAAGCGTTTCTGTTTCTTTTTCAAGCAACAGTTTTTGCAAAGCGGACTTATCATCCTCCGTCAGAGAATCTCGAAGAATTGCTCCTAGCCGATTACGTTCAGCGTTCAAAACATTGCTCACAATCACTTGCAAAGTGGTATATCCAGGACGCACGATTTTCTTTTCCTGCATAAACGCTAATAATTCGATGACAATAAATTGTGGGCTAACATCACGGCGCAGGATTTGCTCCGCCTGAGCACTCAATAGCGGCTCAAATTCTTTTGACCAAATCTTGTAGCCGAAATGGGAAGCAATGGCCTGGCATTGCGCATAATATTGATGTTTTGTGATGGTAGTTGAGTGAAACAGTTGTCCAGGAAAATATTCTTGCATAATAAAATCAATGTCTTCCTGCACTTCGTCCCATTTAAATGAAAAGAACCGGTGTTTGGCCTTGAAGTAACCTATTTGAATGGCGCAATGGACTTGGGCTGATAAATTACTTCGGCTACGCATCAAGACTTGTTCGTCAGGGGTTAGGTTGAGGTAGTTCGAACGCTGAACATCATCAAAATCTGGGATCTCATATAAAGCGGCTCTCTCTGCTTCGGACAGTATCGTTAATTGCTTATTACTTGCTCTCATAGAATAAAAAATACCATTAAAAATGAGCAGCGATTTTACCAAAAAACTTTCCGTAGATCACCTATTTATCGGAATGATGGGAAATATAGATCCGCTAGTTTAAAGGCTTATCGCCCACTTAAACCGCTTCGATTAACCACTGTTTTTGGGAAAGTCTGTTATAATAAACGTTATGAATCCACCAAAAAGAATTAAAAATAGTCTCTGTAGGGCACGAGAATATTTAACGCCAACAGAAATTGATAGGCTAATAACTGCTGCAAAACACACTGGACGACACGGCCAGCGTGATGCGACTATGATATTACTTGCTTATAGGCACGGGTTGCGAGTTTCTGAATTAATCTCGCTCAACTGGTCACAGCTTGATTTAGATCAAGGCTTATTTTATGTCATTCGTCGCAAAAATGGCTTATCAACTCATCACCCACTCTTTGGTGCTGAATTAAGAGCTCTTCGCCAGTTAAAACGTGATTATCCTGAAACAGATTATGTTTTTATGACGGAGAGAAAATCACCCATAACAGGAGATACCGTTAGAAAAATAATTTCCAGAGCTGGTGAGGTTGCTCAACTAGGGCTTTCAGTTCATCCACACATGCTCAGACATTCTACAGGCTTTAAACTGGCTAATGATGGACAAGATACTCGAAGCATCCAACATTATTTGGGACATAAAAATATTCAAAATACAGTGCGATACACTGAATTGGCTGCGACTCGATTCAAAGGATTCTGGAATGACTAAAAACTGTCCGGAAATTTCTGAGGTTCCCGGCTAGAACCCCAAAAGGAGTATGAGATCACATTATTAGATTAATCACCAGGCACTCGTGATCTAGCCCAGTTATTGATTCTGATGCCTTGTATTCATTTCTTATTTAGAGTAGGGTGACGAAGGTTGAAGGGCTCATACTCTTCAATTGATTACAAATGAATTTCTAACAGTATTATAGGGAGCATAAAATGGATTCAAAAAATATTCTTTTACTCGATCCTCAAGTTTTTTAATTTGACATTTCTCACAGGTCTATGCTGCTTTGCATTTGAGTGACGGTGTCGGCCCTAATCGCCCAAGCGTTCTAAAGCTAAGGTGTTTACTGGAGGGAGCA
>JACCWN010000157.1 GCA_013697625.1 Legionella sp. | reverse complement strand
CAATCCATCATTAAAAATTAATAAATGTCTTAGCAAGGGCCTTCAGGCTTTACTTGTTAACAAAGGAAAAAGTGTAAACAAAAAGGTTAGATTTGCCCAGCGATGGGCATCATGAAAAAAAGACTAGAAATTGAAAAGTTAACACTTGAATAAGACATTAAATAATTCCTGTTTGCTTAGCTTATTTTATAGTATTTTGATTTTTTAATCAACTAATTATGACCACTTCACAGGAATTCTAAATCAAAATAAAATTTGACTGCGTCAAATTTTCTTCTGATTTTGAAGGCAAGCTCCGCCTTAGCGCTGTATGCACTTTCTTAGTTTAAAAAAATCATTTTACTCACTCATTCATACCTCATAAGATTCTCGGCAACATACTTTTCACGATCGAATATCCATCTTATTTTCAGGAGGTATCTAACTCCAATCCATTCAAAGCTATCTCATAAAATTGCTCCCAGCTTGAACAAGCGATAAGAGCAAAGGTGTTTCTAATTCTTTCAAAGCATTCATAAAGAGTGTCCATTGCCTCTTTCAAGGCACTGTATCCCTCCTGATTCACAAAGGCCAAGACCACGTGAATCATGAACGCTATCAGATTCAACAAAACAAAATTGTGAGATTCGTTTTGTTTACCATGTCCAAAAGAATGTTTTAGATGGTATCCGTTATTCGTGAGAGTGTTGTTGCCTTCGTTTTCACTCTTCCAGCGTCTTCTCCCTGTCGAGGCGATTTCAATGCAGTTATCGTGCGTTAAAACAAAATCCGTAGCATAGCTATGAATGCCGACAAATTCGTCGGTATCTTTTGTACGAATAGTCACCTGAACAAAGTTTACATAAATTGCATCTTCTCCATCTCGCAGAGGGACTTTATTTGCATGTTCATAAGTCGCAATATACCAATCTTTTCCGTCTCGAAATTTCTTTTTTCTAACTTTTAAATCTCCTACTTGCCTTAAGCCATCAATCCAATCAAACAATGTTTTATGAGAGCCTGGCTGACAAGATAAAACGAAACCACAACGATTATCTCGAAGCTCAGAGATGTATGGTTGCGTGCAAAAAGCATCATCTCCAAGAATTGTAGCCGGAAGATGGGGGTGTTTCTCTCTAAATTTTTTAAGCCACCTTTTGGCCGCTTTTCTTTCACAGTCTTCTTTTTCGCAGCCATCCTGTTTTACAATGAACTCTTGAGTGATTGGGAGGAATACGTTATCGGTAGGATGGATAAGACCGCCTAGCAAGGCCCTATGAAAATAATCTATTGAATCATCCTTTTTATGTGCCTGACAACAATTGTCACAATGAATGCATTCAGAGCGAAAATATTCAAATCCATCTATGCCAATGAGATGACCCATTTCAATGGATTTTTCTTTGCCATACAGGGTTTTCTTAAATCCCTTTAGAACTCCGCTGCGTTGCATTTTAAAAATAATATCGTCCTGAGCCTGTTCAAAATATGAAGTGGAGATTGGGTCTAAGATATTACGTACTTGATTATCTGTAGGGATGGTAGAAATTTTGAATAACGCTTTCCTGTTTTTATTAGCTTTGGATTTTTTTAAAAAATTGATGTGCCCTTTTAGAGAACGAGCCTGTAAAAAGAATCCCGAAAAACAAACAAAGATTGCATCTCTCATCAGATGTGTTATATGATTTAAGCTTCGGTGATCAGGAATAACGGAAATTGCATATTCAAGTGATTGAAATAGTGAGTGTTGCGTAAGTTTCTTTTTCATTTTGGTATCGTCTCTTAATTTGCGCGACTGTGCAAATTTTTGTTTTGTCACCAGAGACGATACCCTTTTCTAGACTATATGTCAGCACTCCCAACTAAATTATTTATTTTTGCTGCAACAGTTGAGAACCCTCTAGATTTGTTATCTCAATTTATCGGTAAATTCTTCAACACCAAGTAGATCGATATTGCAATTTCCAAATGGATCATAGCTCGTTTTACTGGCAACGAGCTTTTTTACCTTTTCCAGCATTTCTGGCTTAATAATCTCATTTCTTTCTTCAATAGTCGCTTGGTTTTGAGAATGAACTGATAGAACATCTTTAGTAAACATTGTGTCTCCTTTTATTGGTTACAAATTTTAACAAGGGTTTAATTATAATTTAGGACTCGTTTTTGGGTACAAATGCAATAGCAGAGAATCC
>JACCWN010000152.1 GCA_013697625.1 Legionella sp. | reverse complement strand
ACATACTTATGGGTCGTCGAACTAAAGGGTACTGAGTTTGGCGCCAGCGACTAATTAGCTAGTTAAGATCAGTTTTTAAGTTTCTGGATGCAGGTATACCCTTATCAACATACTAAGACAACATAGTCAATTTTGGATAACAGCTTTATTTTTAGGTAATTAGATCCTTATGCTTTGCTATCTCTTGCTTTATTATGCCAAAAATCAGTATCATTCTGTGCATTTAATGTTTCGTAAGTTTTTACCATGATAAAGTATATTATAAATAAGACAGCAGGAATTTTTTTAGGCAGCATAAAAGGCATTTTTATCAGTACTGTTTGGGCAAATATTCAAATGCATAAGAGTTTCACAGGTGATTTAATTGCCCTATTTAAAAAACCGAAGATTTTTTGTTTATTGCTACCTGGCTATATTGCTGAAATGTTATGTGAAGCAATCATGGCAACGATTTATGGTTTGGTTAGAGGCCTATTTTTCGGGTGTTATGTTGGAGCCAAGGGTGGGGTTTTGTCTACTTTAGATAAAAAGGCGCCTATTCACGATTTATATGTGGTTATGAAAGCTTGGTCTGCAGCTACTTCCCTTGATAATTTGTTTGTATCTCAACCTATTTACACCTATTTAGACCGCCATTACCTAGGTTTTTCAGAAAGCAGGTCAGATTCTGAAGGTAACTTAATTATAAAAGAGTTGCTAAAAAACCCATTAAATAACAAGACTTTTAGAAAATTTTTTGAAGCTAAGCTTTCTTGGTGTACAACTCCAGAATTTATTGCATTAAAAAATGTTCAGTTTTTGTCACTTGTGGTCGACTATGTATATGAAAGACAGACTAGAAAAAAATTGTTAAAAATTTTATTTGATAATGGTCTAACGGTCGAGGATTTTCTTCATGCGATTCCAGGTTTAAAGTTAAAATATCGAAATATCATTATGAAAACACATGCAAGCTATGAAGCTATTAAAGATAAAGAAACAATGGTTACATTTTGTCTTGCTTCTAAACGTTCAACACCATCCTTAGGCTTACTCGAAGGAAATATATCAAAGCCAATTGAGATTGATTTTTTCGAAAGCCCATTGTTTGATAAAAATATAATAAAGTTATTAGGCTCTTATGTTTCAGGAGAAACCAAAGAACCACCCAATGAACTAAAAATTATGTCAGATAACAAAAACGACGAGGGTAAGGGTATCTATCTGGTAGGAGATAAGGATTATAAGTTATCAGTGATGGTCTAAGGCATTTAATAAACCTGTATTACGACTTCGTCTAATACAGGCTACGATTCGTGCTTTACATGTAGCCTGTATTAGACGAAGTCGTAATGCAGGTTTATCTTTTCTGGTGGAATATGAGGCTGTGCTAATGCGGGCTTGTTATGTTGTTTAACTCAGAAAGAGGAAAATCCGGGTTGCTGATAAAGTTAATTACATTGTAATTATGTATTTTCTTTGTACTTGTCTGTAGGTTTCAATCTTTTTCCCTTTAGGAACAGAGCCCAGAAAATCATTATTGATACTAGCCAGAGCCGTGCAGAAATAAACTGGGGGCGTTTTATCTTTCAAAGATTGTTCAGTAACAATAGGTATAGTTTTGCCAGTGTGGAGGATATAATAGTAAAGAAAACCATAAGGGGCTGCTCCCAAACTTACAAGAGGTGTATTTTTTGGTATTTTATTAAGTACTTTTATAAGTTGTGACTTAATATCACTGACATGAAAAAGGCCAATGTAATGACGAGCAAGATTGTAAGTCAATAACTGTATACAAAGGCCAACAGCGCCCACTGCACATATTCGAATATAGGGGCCTAATTTTGCAAACCTCAAACGAAACAATACTTTAAAAGTATCTAAAATGCTGTTGGTAGGTAGTTTACTGTATCCTTGTTTTCTGTCTATGAAGTCAATAGGATGTTCAACAATGATTGCTTGATTCCTATGTAAACGCCACAAAAGTTCAATTTTGTAAGCATATGCGCTGGATATAAATTTTGTAGGTAGAGCTTTGAGTAAACTGGCACGCCTAGTTGCACGAAAACCAGTAGTGAAATCTTTATATTTAAAAGTGAGAAAAAATCTTGCTATATAATTGCCAACTATTGACAGGGCTTTTCGATGCCAGCTCCAATCTGAAGGAATGGAGCCACCTAGAATGTACCGGCTGCCTACCACAACATCACAGGTTTTAATGACTTCCAACAAGTCTTTTAAATATTTAGGCTGATGAGATAAGTCAGCATCAAATTCAATGATGACATCCGCCTGTAAGGCATTTAAGGCGTAGGTCATGGCCTGTAGATAGGCGGAACCTAAGCCGGTTTTTTTAGCTTCTGATTGAAGTTTGAGGTTTGGGTAACTAGATTGTAAGCTTTTAACTTTTTCGGCTGTATTATCAGTGGACGCACTGTCAAAAATTAAAATGCAGATTTCATGATTGAGGCAATTGACTGTATGTGAAAAGACTTCATGAATGGTTTGTTCAATGCCAATGGCTTCATTGTAAGTCGGTATGATGATAACAACTTTTTCCAGGTTCATAGGTGAGCCATATTTTTTTAGCCACTGCGTGGGCCCACGTCCTGGTTTATCTGATGTTGGATATAACTAAAGGCAGTGGAAAAAGGTAGTTATTCGCACAGTAATTGGTTTGCTTTCCAAACTTATTTAGGGCATTTTATATTAGGATATCAAATTAAGCAAAGGAGATGGCATGAAATTATTTTATTCTAAAGGGGCGTGTTCATTGGTTGTGCGTATTGTTTTAAATGAATTGAACATGGATTTTGAAGAAGAAGAGGTAGATTTAAGGTCCAAAAAAACGGCGAAGGGCACAGATTTTTTAACCATCAACCCCAAGGGTGCTGTGCCAGCATTGATGTTGGATAGTCAGCAGGTGCTAACTGAGAACCAAGTGATATTACAATATTTGGCTGATAATTCTCCCGGACAAACCCTCTTGGCGCCAATACAAACCTTAGGACGTTATCAAACACTTGAGTTATTAAACTATATTTCTACGGAGCTACATAAATCAATTGGATTGTTTTTTAATCCCAAATTTCCTGAAAGTGAGAAAACAAATCTCTTATTACCGACCATCTTGATGAAATTTGGATTTTTAGATGCCTGTTTATCAAAGACCCCCTATCTGTCAGGGAAAGAATTCACTTTACCAGATGCCTATCTGTATGTGATGTTAAGATGGGCTGATCATTTCAAAATGGATTTATCACAATATACTCACCTAGGACAGTTCAAGGCCAGGCTTGAGACTTATCCCTCTGTGATAACCTCATTAAGGCAAGAAGGATTGTATCCATAACAGGGCTAACGCATCTAGACGCATATTATAAAGTTAAAATACCTACTTCTCGCGCTTATGCGCGGAAACCAGCAATGGTGTTGATGCAGAACGTATAAAATACCGTGCATAAAGCACGGTACGAAGGCAAAAAGTGGAAGAGGTTATATGCAAAATTTAGCAGCGTCTACCCTGGCACCTATATTGGAAACTGAATCTATTTTTTAAAGAAAGAAACTCATAAGTCTTATAAGTAAACATGGTGTATATTAGACTTGCACCAACGCATGTCGCATAAATGGCAACTTCTGCTGATTGGCCGTTTAGATCAAAAAGCGTCCGAATATTTTTTCCACCCTCTAAAGCAATCGCATAATAAAAAATACCCTTAATGATAGAGACTAAGATAATCATCGGGACATTATTATGGGAGACCTTGAGCATTAAATTCATGGGAGCTTCTTATTCTTATTCAATCATGGAAACCAATACTTGGCTTTTAAACGCACTGAATCGTCTGGCCTTTCTTCAATTATCGTCATATAAATACACCCCCTTTACCTTTCATTTACGTAACTCTATTCTTAATGAATAGGCTAATGATTCTTCAATCTCCTCGCGTAATTTTTTTATAAAAGCATCTACAGTCAATCTTTCGTCAATAAGTGAAACACCTTGCCCACACCACATAGACATACAATTAGTTACGCCCTTTTTCGCAGCAGCTTTTCTTAAAGAACCACTTAACTCATGAGCTATAGGATAATCTGGAATGTTAGTAACGTGAGTTTGCATGTAATCAATAAACTCAGTCTGTATGCCTCGAGCTGTTTTCCCCGAATATACGTTAGTTAATGTGGTGATATCCTCTTTGCTATCCTTGGCTTTTAATAATTGTTCGCGATAAGTAGAATTGATACCGCTTTCTTTAAGGGTTAAAAATGCAGTTCCCATTTGAACGGCAGAGGCGCCCAAAAAAGTTGCAGCCATAATGCCTTGCCCATCCATAATCCCACCAGCAGCAATAATAGGCTTATTAATATTTTTTACTATCTGACGGACTAATACCATGGTACCAATAGTAGAGTTTTTAAAGGAGCTGAAAAAACCACCCCTATGACCTCCAGCTTCCGCTCCTTGTGCCACAATGGCATCAATGTTTGATGCCGCAAGAATTTCTGCTTCTTTTAGAGAAGTAGCTGTTCCAATCAAATAAGTGCCATTTTGTTTAAAGGCTTTAATTACGTCATTGGGTAAGTTACCGAAAGTAAAGCTAACAATAGGCACTTTTTCTTCAAGTAAGGTGTCAATGATCTCACTAAAATTATCTGCAGGTAAAATAGGAGAGGGAATTTGATGTTCTTCAGCTATATCTAATTGCCTTCTAAAGACATTCAGAGCACGTTGATACTCTTGAATGTGTTGATGATGCGTCTTGGCAGCATTTGGAACAAATACATTAACTGCATAAGGCTTTCTTGTGAGCTTGTTAATCTCACGTATTCCTTCTTTTACTGCTTGCGTATTTAAATAGCCTGTGGCAAATGATCCTAAAGCATCAGCATTAGAAACAGTAGCAACTAATTTGGGAGTTGTAATTCCACCTGCCATTGGCAGCTTGAATGATTAAAGGCGCCCTCAATAGAAATTTTTTGGCAAATTCATTTATTCGACTTGGCATGTTTCAATCTTATTATTAGTAAAAAACTTTTCTATTTCAAGGACTTTTCCAAATTATGTGCTTCTAAAAGTTCAAAGAGACCTATGGAGAGGAAAGAGAAGGCGTATAAAATACTATCCTTTTCCAAAAAAAACTAGTGATGCACCCCTCTCTCATATGCAGGAGGGTGCCTTCACCAGTTGTTTACCTTCAGCATCCTCTTCTCTTAAACGTTTTTGAGTTTTAAGCTTATCTGAAAATAATCCTACCGCGGCCGAATTTGTGTTAGGGCTTGGCTTTTCATCTAAAAGTGGAAGCTCGTCTGAGTCACTGGAATCATAAGACTCTGAATCACTTTCTGACACCTCATTATATTCTAAAGCTCCTGGTTCAAGATTATTATATAACTCTATAGCGCCTTTAAGAGAGATTGAGAAAAAATTATGCTTTATATTTACTATTTGAGGCGAAATCTTAAAATGGGTTTTAAAAAATTCAATGTATTCTTTATCTTTTTTAGCAAAATGTACGTCGACGGGGTCTGATAGATCTCCTTCTTGTCTTGCATCGTCTTCGGTTATAAATGTATACCCATAAGAACTTCGAAGAAGAATGATGCGAACAGGAAGGTTTTTCTTATTCTGAACAAACTCAAACATATTGACAAGAAAATCTTTATTATAGATGGATGAGAGATGACAAGCTGTCATTTTTTCTTTTGAACACATAACAAAACCATAGCAGGCTGCAAGTCCTACAATACATAAGCCTTCAACACCTTCATCGATAGCGTCCTCCAGACTAAGCCACTCAGAATCTTGCTCAGCCTCAAGAAAGGTATGCCCATCTATTTGTATTTTCATAATAGAAATTCCTGCTTAAAAAATTTCATTATATCTATATATAAGATAATATGTCAATTTGATAATCAATCAGGTTGTTACATTTTTACGTATCAAAAGCAAAAATTTAATAAGCCTTAACCCGAAGGGCAGGGTGAGCAGCTTTGAATTTCCTATTCTATAGTTGTTTGTCCATTCCCTTTGCCCCGATATTTGGTGGTCAAGCAAATGTTTAACAAGTCTGTTTGAATGTGTTAATTTTAAACCTTTTAATTATTCTAAATACAACAATCAATAGTACCGATGGTAACCAGATGCAAAGCAGCTCACTCTGAATCACGGCTATCCCTTGTTCACTAAAAAATCGAACACCAATGGGAGATACTGTAATGGGGTGAAAAGGGGAAAATATACGTTCATTACTAAATGGCGCTAAAAATGCCACTCCTTTTCCTCCTGAGGTCATCGCATCTAAAATGCCATGCAACATAGTACATATGAAAAAGAATAAAACAAGGGTGATAGTTTTCTTGCTAAAAAAGGGATGTTCCCTAAAAAAAATCAATACAATGGTTACGGATAGGGTTAAAGCAAAGAAAATAGAATGGGTGAAACCTCGATGACCAAACATAGTTTCATAGGGGATTCCAAATTTAAAAGCAAGGGTATCTATATCGGGAATTACCGAGCAAAAAACTCCAATGAACCATAATTTAGCAGAGTTTTTTTGCATCGAGCACTCTGATAAAGTAAAGGCTGTTATCGCATGTGAAAAAATAGATGGCATGATTATGTATATATTGATTTTAATTTATTTATTATAAATGTTTTTTGATTTAAGTAAATTGTACCTTCCAACAGAACCCTTCAGAAGCCATTATAAGATTTGACAACAAATAAATCAACAACTACATTTACAATACTCTTAAAGTAATTTTATTATATTAAGGAGTTTAGGAAATGATACCTTCCATATTAAAAAGGATATTTTTCACTACATTTACATTAGCCGGAATAATTTTTAACTCAACTTTAGAAAGCTCAACATGCACGGGTGTTTCTGTAGATGCATGTAGTGAATATAAGACTGAGTCAACTTGTAAATCCGATTACTATGTATACTTTGAACATAGAAGTACGGCAACATATTGTAAATGGTCAAATGGCCAATGTTTTAACGATGGAGCTGAGGTTAAATGTTAAAGATAAATTAATTGGAGGTCGAAGTTCGTCTGAGCGCTTTGGGTTCTGTCGAAAATAACGTGCTTAAGATATACTGTGTTGGGCTTAAAGGATTAAATATCATTAAACAAGGAGTGTCAAATGAAAACATTAATCCCCTTTATCGTCGCAGGTGCAGTAATTTCTTTTTCAGCTACAGCAGAAGTAACCCCTGATGCTGCAACAAAAGAAACAGTTAGCCCTAAACAACTGGCTGATTTTGTTAAGAAATTAACGCCAAAACAAAATCAGCGTATTTCTGAGGGTTGCAGTAAGGCCATTTCTGGGTACACAGAAAAACGAATCAATGCTCAGTGCTTGCAAAAATTAATCCAGGTCACACAAAAGAATAAAGGAAAAGCAAATAAGGTAAACTCATCATTGTCTGCAACTCACGGCTGCAATTGTGATTATACTATGGATGACTATTACTTCGAGCCCGGTAGATTTGTTGACCTCTATCTGCATGGTATACTCGTGCCAGTTTGTATTCCTTGCGACATGACCTCAGTTAAATAATTTTTTACGGCAAAACGGGAGTTATGGCAGTCTTTATTCTATTAGATAAGAAGACTGGCCTGGATTGAAATAAGTTTTAAGCAGCTCAAGCCCCACCTTTATTTCTTGGGCAAATTCAAAGGTGGGATTTATTATCCATAAACCACAGCCAGTCATTCCAACTTGTGGTTTTGTTGTTAGATAAAATTCTACTCTTAAGGTATTTTTTGCGCCAATTGCCTTCATATTTCGCAGCAATTGTTCTGTATGCCGTTTATTTACAAGCGGATACCATAAGCAGTAAACCCCATTTGAAAAATGAGTATAGGCTTGCTTTATATAGATAGGTATATGTTTATATTCATCTTTCAGTTCATAGGAAGGGTCTATAAAAATCAAAGCTCTTTTTTCTAAGGGCGGTAAAAGTGCTTTTAAACTGGCCATGCCATCTGCATTATTAAATTGAACTTTTTTGTATAATCGAGGAATACACTCAAGGGCTTCGAATTCTTTTGGGTGCAGTTCAGATAAATACAACCTATCCATTGAGCGTAACAACTGTATTGCAAAGTAGGGCGAACCTGGATAATACCGCAGTTTTCCATTTTTATTAAGCGCCTCAATGGTCTGAATATAATCTGTGAAAATAGGGGGGAGGCTGTTTTTAGTTGGCCATAGCAGCTCTATACCTTGTTTTGACTCTCCGGTTTTAAGTGCCTGCTTATCCAACAAATCATAAATTCCTTTGCCTGAATGGGTTTCTAGATAAAAAAGAGGCTTGTCTTTTTTGATAAGATAAGATAATAAACGGGTCAAAGCTAGGTGTTTAAAGACATCGGCAAAAGCCCCGGCATGATAACCGTGTTGATAACTTAACATAATTATATTCAAAAAAAATTTGCATCAGTATATACCCAAGCGCCTAACAAATGCTAGGGATGCACCTGAACTGATTAATTGAACTATACTTCTTATATAAGTTTGAAAAGGGGATCAATCATGGGCTTACACGAACAGCAACATCCAAGTCATCAATCTGAATTCAGAGAGGACGAATACGGGGTTGAGGAGTTGAGTCATAAGAAAAAAATCAAGCGGTTGCTAGAAGAGAAATTGGAAAGAAAACGCTTAAAAGATGAGTTTAAAGACGAATTTGAGGACGACTTTGATGAAGAATTTGATTGGAGTCAGTTAGACAAATGATTCATGCTTGCTGCCATTAAGGTGTTTTCAAGTAAGGTAATGATGGTCATAGGCCCGACCCCACCAGGCACAGGCGTTATCCAGGCCACTTTGTTCATGGCTCTTTTAAAATCAATGTCTCCTCTAATACTCCCATCTGCCAATCTGTGCATACCTACATCAATAACCACTTGGTGTTCAAGAAGACAGTCTGTATTTATCACATCGATCTTACCAGTTGCTACAATCACAAAATCTGCTAAAGGGACCAATTGCGTAAGATTTGGGGTAAATCTATGACAAACTGTTACAGTCGCTCCTGCAAGCAATAGCTCTAAACTCATAGGACGGCCGACGATGTTGGAAGCTCCAATAACCAGTGCGTGTTTTCCTTTTACATCCAGTTGATAGTACTGTAATAAATTCATAATTCCCAAAGGTGTACAGGGTCTTAAAAGAGGATGTTTTTGAGCCAATCTACCTAGATTATAGGGATGAAAACCATCAACATCCTTCTCTGGTTTTATATATTCTATTATTTGAGATTCATTCATGTGTGTTGGTAAGGGCAGTTGAATTAAAATGCCATCAATTTCATCAGAGTGGTTCAATTCATCAATCAACTGGAGTAATTGATCTTGGGTGGTTTCAGAAGGTAAATCATATGAGTGTGAGCTGATGCCAACTTCGCCGCAAGCTTTGCGTTTATTTCTAACGTATATGGTTGATGCTGTATCCAATCCTACAAGTACAACTGCAAGTCCTGGCGTGCGCATGCCTTGTTGAGCGTGCCTAAACACTCGCTGTTTTAATTCATCTTGCCGCAAAGCAGCTAACCATTTGCCATCAAGCAATGAGGCCGACATAGGATTCCAAACAGACCTAGATAATGCCAAGGATTATGAAGGAGCCTTATATTTATTGCAATGAAAAAAGGTGTTTATCGTTTAAGGGAACCACAAACAGGTTATTTGCACTGTAAAAGTAGCCTGTATTAGTGCCGCGTAATAGAGGTGTTCATAGAGGAAAATGCCCTGGATTAGGCTGCGCTAATTCAAGGCATATTAATAAAACCTTAAGCTTTGTATGTTAGCATTCAGATTACAATTTAATTTAGTTAACTTTACTTAAGAATTCCAAGCGTATGCAGCTTATCATAATTCCCCACCCAAAATATGAAAGTGCTGCAAATTTATTCATTTACAGGGATTTACATTATGACAAATGCAAGAGTTGAAAGGCCTGTGACTATACAGCTGGAAGTTAATGGTGAACCCCTTTCACCCATGCAAAATGTTTACCTGAAAGAGCTAGAACAGAAAATCGGGTCTAGGGAGTGGGAAGCCATTGAAGCATTGTTTGAATTCACCAAAATAACCGGGTTGAAACTACCGATCAACGAAAAGGCTGGTTTCTTAACCATTTTTGAGTACGCTGCTAGGGCACATCGCAAATATGATATCTCATCTTCGGAATATCATAATGAGACACTACAATATAGCAAGACCCAGGGTCGTTTGCTTAAGCTTATGCTTGAACATGCCACCGCCCATGGCATCCGCCTTGATTTGGGTCTGTCTTTTTTTATCAGTATATTCAAATGGGAGCAATGGGACCTTATGGATATGGTGCTGGATTATGCCTTGGCAAATAAGGTGTTCCAGAACAATGATTCAGTAAAAATTACCCCTCTTTTCAACTTATTCATAAGAAATTTAAAGCAAGTTCCTAATGAGTTTCTGCATCTGTATTTCAAGATTATCAAAGTCTACAAGTTAACTGCCGATGAAGTACTTGACAGGATAGATTTTTCAGAGCTTGTACACATATCGTTGACTGATGCAGCCAAGGTAGACATCCTGGCCTGGATAATTGGAGAAGCATCATTAGACAGCTTGTCTAAAATTTCTCACGAAGTTTTCGCAAGCTCAATGTCCCGATTGATCAGTTTGGGAAATCTCGAAATTGCAAAAAAATGCGTGGAATGGGCCCTGAAAGCACCTAAAGGAAAAAATCAGTACCTGCGTGACATGATGAGACAGGCAATAGATTGTGGCCACTTCCATATCGCAACCTGGATTGCGCAATCCTGTTCCCTGAAACAGCTGACAATCGATTCGGCCAAATATAAATTATATCTCAAGCACCTTGAACAACCTACTCTGGGTAAACAATTGCAAGAATGTACCCGGTTGTCCTCCGGATTGGTTAGCATTATCGCAGATTATGCGGGTCTGCTCGCAGATAGCCCCAGGGTCTTGGAGCAAAATTGCGGACTTGTTAAATTATCATTGCCACCTGATTCCTGCGCACCCAATGAAGCGCAATTCAGCAAATTTAAAAATTCAAGATACATTCTTACAAATACCCAATTGTTCTATTATAACAAGGCGCGCAATACCTGTGCGGAAGTGGGTGTAACCCAAGAAAACCTGGCGACCATTCACCGTCTTTTCCCAGGTGATAAGACGCACAAGCTGTCTGGCACTCACCTAGAGCAGATTGGCCTTTTGACATCAGGGCATAGACGGGAACAAAAAACTGGCGATTTCTCATCTTACACACCAAAGCTAGATGGATCCAGCGTATTTAAAAAGGTTGTAATGTGGGATGAAAGATGTACCATGGCACCTGCCTTTTATGACTTGATGAATTTTTTTTCCAAAAAATCGATTCATGGTAATCTGAATTACCTGGATATTACCGGCATGCGCAGGGCATGCCAGGATATTCTGAAAAAAGGTGGCGTCTTTGACCAAGCCGTAGCAGAAATGAAAAGCATTTATCAGGATTGGATAAACAAACTTCCAATCTTGAGCGGTTTTGAAGCAAAATTCCCGGAAAATAGCGAATTTGCTCAAATGGGTAAGGCCCATTGTCAAACCTTATGTGAATTCTCTATTATTTTCCAAAGGGATTCCAAAATTCTTCAGAAAAAGAAATCTAACAGGATAAGTGCCCTTGCGAAATTGCAAGAAAGATTGAGCCTAACAACAAATACGCCAGACAAGACAGGCATGCCAACTTCAGCGGCAGATGATCTGCCAATACCCTACCTAGAGGCTTTACACGCTTGTGCTCCATCCACCAATTTGCCTTCTTATACCCATGCTACATTCCCTTATTCTTCTAAGGCTTCCTGTTTATCCAGTTCTAGTTCCAGTTCATCCGGTTGGTCAAGTCCATCAAGCTCATCCAGCCCATCAGGCTTTTTTGCAGCGTCTCGCAAACGTCGTCTGGAGGAGCCAGAATACCCGGAACCTTTGAAATACGAGTCTGATCGAGTTTGGGATAATAGCGATCTTGATGAATTGGAACCAGCCAATGCCGGGCAACATCATGTTCACAGTTTTTATAACCAACCCCTCACTCAGAGAAATATACCACACTCCCTGCCTGAAAATAATACGGAAGAAGAGCTTTCTCCGCTTTCTTTGAAGGGGCAGGATCCTAATGAGGCTTTGGAAGAGATGGTGCTGTATGGATATGGAGCGGAGGGGGCAAACTTCTGAGGCCTGTGTGAACAATTACGGTATTTTATAAATGGCGGGATCACTGGCTCTTTGGCAAAACATCAATATGTTATCAGTCAATTGTAAGGCATCAAATTATTGCAATCTTTTTTATATTAATTGCAACTCGGCATTAAAGGGTTTAGATTCTTCAAGAGCATTCAAAGCTCAGGTGGATATATAAATATAAGGAGATACCATGCCATTTAGTCCAGAGACAATATCAGACAATATGGTCACACTGAAGCCCAAAATACAAATGGCAAAAGATTACATATTCCTAAATTCCCCAAGAATTAGGCACTAGGATCGCCTCAGGTTGAAGGTCGGTTAATTCAAAGATTTTCTTATGAATTTTTGTTTTTTCCTGAACGATAATTTTATTATCGTAGACCTT
>JACCWN010000126.1 GCA_013697625.1 Legionella sp. | reverse complement strand
GCAAATTCAAGCGGTTCTTTGAGGAGCATTCCTTCTCTCATCAATAAAATGCGCGCAAACTTATCACAATGGTGAGTGGCATAAAAGAGGGGTGGTAGTCAAATTAAAAAACTTGAGGATCGAGTTTCAGCATTAAAATGCACATTTTTTTCTCTACCAACTAAAACAATATTTGGGAATACTAATTCTACAGTGGGAGGTATGTCTGTTGTTAAAGATCACGGTGTTAAATTGTAAGTGCTCTTATTAAATTCTTTCTCAGGCTACCACATGATCTGAGTATGGTCCTTTCATGAATCAGATAAACATATCTATCCCTTTTTACCTTTTTGATACTGTATCGCTAATGTTTCTTAAATCACTTACTACATGTACTTGACGACATATGTTATTAAGTGCATAATTACATATGGACTGGATAATTATATTTGATAATGAGTTTGACTTGGAATTCGATGAACTAAGTGAAATTGTTCAAGACGAATGCTTAGCTCATCTGAAGTTCCTAGAGAAATTTGGTCCAGAATTGGGTCGACCCCATGTAGACACATTAAAAGGTTCTAAGCATACGAATATGAAAGAACTCCGATTTAACGCAGATAATGGGGTTTGGCGATTAGCTTTTGCTTTTGATCCCACAAGGAAAGGCATTTTACTTATATGTGGTGACAAGTCAGGTGGAAGCGAGAAACGATTCTACAAAGATTTAATTAAGAAAGCGGATCAAAGATTTGATAACCATTTATCAAATCTAAAAAAAGTGAGGTGAAAGATGGCTACACTTAATGAAAAAGTAAAAACTCTATCTGTAAAAAGGCAGGACTCTATTCAACAGCGTGCTAATGAATTGATTGCCGAAGAGATGACTTTGAGAGATTTGCGTTTAGCTCTTAAGAAGACGCAAGAAGATTTAAGTACCGTTTTACATATAAAACAAGATGGTATTTCGCGCTTGGAGAAGCGTTCTGACATGCTAATTTCGACGTTGGATAAATATATTAGGGCTATGGGAGGTACTTTAAAATTAACTGCTGAATTTCCAGATAGACCCGCAGTGGAGATCCACGGTATTTCTTCTATTCAATCTCATTAAAGCCAAATGGCAATACCAATTGGGTGGTTAATTTCAAAGAAAGACATTTAAAGTGCGAATAGTTTAACATACAAGTGACTTTAGATCCATTAAGTTTTATAAAAAAACAATGCGGCGTATTGCATCACATTCTACAAAAGCCTCCCTTATTAGTCGAGTAGCCGCCCCTCATCACTTGTGAATGAATGCGATGCTCTAACTCGTTTGCAATGATTAGCCTTCTCATAATCTCATATAACTTGTAATATTTGAGCAAACAAACACTGAGTATATACTTGCTACCAATCTTATCTACCAATTCCCCTGCCTTGCTTATGGGCACGAGCAATGGTTCTGTCTCGAAAAATTGTTTAGGCTTAGGCTTGAAAACTACTGGACTAGGCTATGCTGCAAGGGCATAAAATTGTTCGAAGATGGACTGGTTTTCTGCGTTTAGATGCTGTCCTTTTCTTAGCATGTGGTGGAGCTCGATGCCAGCCAGTGTGGCTTTTGCCGAGTGAAATTCTTTAAACCCCTTCATGGGTTTGGTTATTTTTTTGATGAAGCGGTGATCTTGCTCCACGATGTTATTGAGGTACTTGACCTGCCTTACTTTAATCTGGAGGAACAATCCGCCCAGCATGAACAGCAGTGCCAGATGCAAGTTGATGGTATCAATGCCCGCCTTGTTGGCGCCACTCTTATCCATAGTCACCGTCTGCGGAATACCGCTGGAACCAATGAGCTTCACGAAAAATGCCCTTGCTGCGGGCGCATCCCGTTTCTCTGACAGCATGAAATCAACGGTGTGCCTTCTTTATCCACGGCGCGATACAAATACATCCACTGTCCTTTCACCTTAATATACGTTTCATCCATCCTTAACGAACCTCCCGTGCAACGTTTGTGACACCTGCGAAAAGCCTCTTCCAAAAGAGGCGCATATTCAACAACCCAGCGATGAATGGTCGAATGGTCTACTTTAAGGCCACGCTCTAGAGCAAGCTCCTCAATGTCACGATAGCTCAGGGAATAGGCCAGATACCACCTGACCAATAGCAGGATCACATCCTGTTTGAAATGCTTCCATTTAAAAGGGGCCGTGCTGAAGAACCTCCAAAAAGTGGGATTTCAAGTTTAGGCAAACAATGTGCACAACATCATGTTGGCATGATATAAAATTTACCATCACATGGTGTCTGTAATGGGCACGGCTAATTTC
>JACCWN010000125.1 GCA_013697625.1 Legionella sp. | reverse complement strand
GCAAATTCAAGCGGTTCTTTGAGGAGCATTCCTTCTCTCATCAATAAAATGCGCGCAAACTTATCACAATGGTGAGTGGCATAAAAGAGGGGTGGTAGTCAAATTAAAAAACTTGAGGATCGAGTTTTAAGTATGTATGATTGATGAATATAAAATCATGACTTGTAATTGGTCGGTGCAACGACTAAAACTGCGTATGGAGACTCCCTAAGGATTCCTGATAAATCCATCACAAAGTGTTAGCAAATATATTGCTGTTTTCAAAATAATCAGGATCAGTGGGTTCAACCCACATGGGCTATGAATTTTCTCAGGCGCCAATTGCAAACCCAGATACCTCAGAATGCATTTAATATATTGGATATTTTACCGAATAGGCAGAAAATCCTAAAGTCTTGCGCTACATTGTGTACCTTAACCCATTCAGGGGTAAGAATTAGTCAGAGAGCTAGAATTATCAGGATCTTCATCCAATGGATTATTTAAAAAGCGTCGACAAGCTTCTGCTCGCAACCGATTAACGGCGCGCTGGTGCTGCATGGTTTTCCCGAAAAGACCACATGCAATAACACCTGCTGTTGCTGTTAATCCAATGCCTAAACCCACGGGGGCAATGACAACAGAGGTTAAAATTAAGATACCCATAAGTATTGCTGTTGCTAGGGCTGGCGATGGAATTAATAACAACCACAAAAAGGTGCGATCGTAATTTGCAGCTTGTGCCAAAACCTTGTCATTTTGATAGTGCTGACATATGGGGCTTAATGAAGGCTCGAGTGTCGATAAGGCAATAAGTTCAAAGGAGTTTTCGATAGCAGGAGAAACGGCTAGTAAAAACGCATTATCGTCTTCATTTGTTATATGGGCTAAAAACTGCTTTACTTGGGGACGAATCTTAATTACGTCAAACCAGAACTTTTTATTATGCTGCACAGGTGTGGACAAATTAGGAAAAATTTCTTCTGCTGAAGCAGAGTTGCCAGTAAAGTTAGTCAACACAGACCATGCTACTTCTCTATCAGATAAAAGATTTAGGTTAAATTGATGGTAATGTCCTCTGGAAGCTAGTGCAAAGGTTTTGTCGTCGCGTAGGGCGGGACTGATACAAGCGTTGAGCTGGTGGACAGACAGTTTGCTTTTAGCAGCTTGTAGAAAAAGGTAATATTGTTTTTTGAAAACAATTTTTGCACAGTCACCTTGTTCTTCCCTAAATCTATTTCCTTCCTCCAATTTTTCATAAATAGTTGGAGTAAGGTCGTCCATTTGAAAAAGAGCGTTCATTGCTGTTGTAACTTTTTCTTCTTCAATTCTAAATGCTTCTTGGACTGTGATTGGAAAATAAATGGAAAATTGTTCTTCCCAAAAGCTATCTTCAATCCCGGTGTAGTCTTTAATCAATGGTAATAGGACCACTGGCATTTTAATTTCTTGTAACTGTTCCTCAATCTTCAGAATTTCAGAATTTATTTTTTCTTCAAGTTGTTCAAATGCATTTGGCATAATAATCAATGGAAAGTTATTTGACTGATATTGTATCACAATATAAAAAATAATACCTGTTGTATCAGTGAATAACCAATTGGAATAATATCCTTTTTGTTTAAAATATTTGAGGCCAATACAATAACATCCTCCCCTATTGCCTTATGCCAAGCTGAACAATTTACTTAAGCTGTGCTTTTTATGGAGTATATAAAATGTTAAGATCAAAGTCTTTCGCGTACCATCGGTGAACTAATGACAAAGGTACTGAGTCACAAAACTAAACTCATTGGTCAACTTGGATCTATTCAACACACCAATATTTTAGATTATGGTTGCGGTCGGGGCGATTTTATTGAATTAATCCTTATGTCAAATCAAAAACCAAAATCAATTGTTGCGGTTGATTCAAGTGCAGAAATGATTTCCCATATTCAGCAAGACTTTTCACAAGCCATCACAGAGCACCTGGTTCAAACAATCGTATGTTCATCTCCAAAAGCTCTATCTGGTATGAAATTTGATAAAATTCTTTGTCATAATGTCCTTGAGTGCGTTGACGACAAACTTAGCTTTATCAATGACTTTGGCGGTATCTTAGCTGATGGTGGAACTCTCATTATTTCCCATCATGATTTTGATTCGGCAATTTACAATAGCGCTTACAAAGAAAATACGCGTGCGCTCATACATCATTTTGCTGATGCGCAACAATCTTGGCAAACACATTGCGATGGTCAAATGGGACGTCAAATCCCCGGGCTCATTGCATCAAGCGTTTTTAATACTCATGCTACGATTGAAACATGGCGAATTGTTGAGAAAGAATTCCAGCCTGGCAACTATGGATTTTTGATGGCAGAGATGATAACTGATATTGCAAAAACAACCCATGACGCTACGACGCTAAAATCATGGATATCTGACTTAGAAGAAAAGAATAAACATCAAAACTACTACTTTGCCATCGATTTGGTTGTTGCTGTGTTGAGACAATCAAAATGAATACCCAAATTAGACTTTCTCAATATTTAAGAACAAGCACTGCTCAATTTGCATTATGGATTTACCAGTAAGAGATTAGAGGAAAGATTATGTATTCGATTAATCAATATGAATTATACCTGCCAAGCGCCCATTCATATGCAACGTAGTTTTACGTATTGTACGAATTTTTAACTGCCTTATAATATATGTGTTAACCACGAAATTTTGAGGGCACTCACATGAGTAAATATAAACTTGATTCCGCAGTTTTTAAGATAGATGAATAGATATTATTAAAGGGTCGGACTGCTGAAAGAGCTCATATTTTCGCCTCAGCAAAAACAGTCAATGCTGTAACAGGAGACCGACGGTG
>JACCWN010000144.1 GCA_013697625.1 Legionella sp. | reverse complement strand
ATCTGCGCTCCCCAATGACTGACGCCTTGTCGTATGCCTTATATTTTGCCTTCGGCAAAACATCCGGCCCTAAGGCTACCAGGGACTACAGGCCTCGGTCTTCGACCTTCCTTGGCCTGCAGCGATATGACGATCACCCATATTACAGTTATTATCCCCTGTATCACAACATTTATAGGTAAAATTGGGTACAGTTCCTGAACGTGTGCACTCTTGCCCAGACGGACAAGCACTAACTATAGAAGGTATATAAAATAAAGTTATTGTTAGTAATGTGACTATTTTATTGATCATTTTTTCTTCCTTGTTTATAGAGTTCTTTATGATTATAGTACATTCAAAAATATAAATTAGTTGATGTTAATATGTAAAAATCATCGATTTGAAGAAAAACTAACTAGCTGGCGAAGGACCCCATCCTTGACTACATTTGGATGATTTTTATAATAAAAGTAAAAATTTATACTGGCATGCTCGCAACCATAATAATCCCATACATACATGGCTACGCCCACTCTTTCTCCAATACAATACCTAAGGTATAAAGAATTTAATTTTTTTAGATCCATCAGACTTTGCATTATAAAGTGCAGTATCGGCTTGTCTGAGAAGTTTTTTAAAGCTTTGCCCATCTGTGGGATAAGTGCTGATACCAATACTAGCAGTTACTGAAATTTTATGGTTTTTTATTTTTATTGGTTTTGCAATAGTATCTAAAATTTTTTGAGCTACTGGTTCAATCTGAGCATTGTTAATGACATCAGTGAGGATGATTATAAACTCATCACCACCTAGTCGGCTAAGAACGTCAGACGCACGTACAGAGGATGTTAAACGAGACGCTATCTCTATAAGTAATAGATCACCAATGTCATGTCCTAAGGTGTCATTGATTTCTTTAAAATGATCCAAGTCCATGAACAGAATAGCGATATGTTTTTTATGACGTTGTGCATAGGATGCGGCCAAGTTAAAAGATTCCTCGAGAAGCTTTCTATTGCCTAGACCTGTTAAAACATCATGAAATGCAATGTATTTTAGTTCTTGTTCTGCTTTTTTTTGTGCATCTATATTTTGAATCTCTGCGATAAAATAGAGCGGTTGGTTGTTGGGGTCTCGTACTACAGAGCCACTTAGTAAAATCCATATTATGTTTTTATTTTTATGAATATAGCGCTTTTCCATTTGGTATGAATTGATTTCATTATTCAACAATTTTCGAACATATTTTAAATCAAGCTCTAAATCTTCTGTGTAGGTGAGGGTTTGAAAGTCCATTTTTAATAATTCTTCTTCGGTGTAACCAACGATTTGGCAAAGAGAGCGGTTTACTTCCAGCCCCTTCCCTTCTATAGAAACAATGGCCTTGCCAATTGCAGCATAATCAAATGCAGAACGAAAACGAGTTTCACTTTCCATTAAGATGGCATTATTAATTACCAATGAATCTACTAAATCCATATTTTCATAGCGTAATATTAAACTTTCATTGAGATTCATATTACCCATCCATGAAACAAATATTTGAAAACATGTATAAATTAGTAATGCGATTCCAATTAATAGATAAATGAAGGTATTTTGCAGGAGCAGCCAGACACTCAGTGGTAGAAGAACTAAAAGTGTAAATAAAATACATGAGGTCATATTGAGCTGAAAAATCTGGAGGCCTCCCGATGCAACTCCAATATTCATGATTATGACCAGCATTTGATATAATAGGTCATTTTGAGGAATGAGAATTGAACCGGATATCGCCCAAAAGGAGCCATAAAGAATTGTTAAACCAATTAAAAAGTTTAAATAATATTTGGGTGGAAATGGATTGGCTCGATTATACATATATACACTGATATGAAAAATAAAAGTGCACACCGCAGTTATAAACCATAAAAAAAGAGTTGTTTGATTCACCTCCTTATAGAGGCCAACATAAACTATTAAAAAACAAATAAAATGAGGTGGAATGCCATAAGACATATATTTATTGAGTAATATTACTTTCTCAGTAAAAATTATTGAATTAAGTTTCTTATTTTCTTTAACAAGGGTTTCTTTATTCATTTTCAAGTCTCAAATAATTTCACCGCGAAAACAACCTTGTAAATTGATAATTAGTCGCTGGCGCGAAACTCATTTTACCCCCTAAGTTCAAGGGCCAGCGGAAGGCCGGGATTGGGTAAAAACAATTACGCGCAAGCGTATAATTATCTGTATGTATATTCATGTAATTATAGTTCAAAGAACTAGTAATACAATTGAAGGCGGGGGTAGGTTATAATGTCACACCAGCCTCTACAAAAAAAATAATAACATGCTGACTGTACACCTAAATTTGGCAGTTTGAATGTCAATCGACATTGATGGTCACAAACTTAAAATTTATATTGCGATGATTTGTTATTTATTTTGTTTCACCGAGGGTAGCAATGATTTCATGGGCAATTTTTTGGCGGAAAGCAGGCTGGAGGTTGCTTGAAATTACCGTATAAGGCATTTTTTTATCTTCATCGCGTAAAAAAGAAATATCACAGACATTATCAATATTTTCTAGCTCTAGCTCCTGCATTTTAATACGCTCTTCTTCCTGTGTGTCCCAGGTTAATTCCTTGCCTATTCTGAAGCTATTAGTGAAATTATTGCGTAAATTAATGCAAATCATATAATCATTTTTTCTATCCACCCAATACAGATTAGATAAGAGTTGCAAAGACTTATAATCAAGATCCATAAAGCTTAATATTTTTAAGTAAAAACCAATGAATCCTTTGAGCAAAAAATCCCATGTTTTCCTGGTATTTCTAGTGCCAATAGATGCCATTTTTAAAATACTGGAAGCTTGCATGGGGGTATTATTCTCAATAAAAGTTTGTTGAATTTGCTTGGCGATAGATAAAAGAGTAGCCTTTTCACCTAACTCTACCTTGATTGGATCTACCCGCAGAAAACATCCGATGGTGTTATCCCACACTTCATCTTCGCGAGTAGATTTTACAATGCTCAGCAAAAGCGGGTCATTATTATCGCCTGCTTTATGTTCTGAGGTGACTTTTTTCAAAGACAACCCTACAGCAGCATACAAAACAGCGCTCAAACCAATCTGATTAAGCGCACAATATTGTTCTAAATTATGAAGTATTGATTCGGGGATTGCCTCATATGTAGAATAAGTCAATCCAGTTTTTGCCATATCATGGATAATGTGCTTTTGAGGAAATGTAAATAAACCCGTATTCTTCAGATAATTTTCCCAAAAAAACTTGTCGGGTTCAAAGTGTTTTTCCATCGCGTTTTTTTCATTCATTACATATTCAAGAAAAGATGGGGGTTCTTTGGGGGTAGTTAAGGTTGGCAGCTGGTTTTGTTTAGGGTTACATTTTTCCTGATAAAATGTTGATAAGTCGCGCCAAATAATGTCCACTGAAGGCTCATCTGCGATTAAATGAGGTACACAAATCTGTAACTCCATGGCATTATTTTTCAAATAAAAAAGCCTTGCTATCATTTGGGGACCTTGATTAGACCATTCGTTATAGTTGTTTAATTCTTTCATCGAGGTGAGCAATTTTGCTTCCGCATCCCTTTTAGAATACTTTAAGAGTTGCATTTCATGGATAGTGAAAGGCTTGCCTAAATATATCTTTGCATATTGCGCGGGATACCAGGATGTAAAGGTATAACTTAAAATTTCATGACGTTTAAAAAGATCCTTGAATGCATGATTTAAAGCTTCTATATTGAGTTTCCCCTGCCAGCGTTTCCTCGAAACTATATTTAATTTTTTCAAATTAGGTTCAAATGTTTTGAGCATCCAAAGAAATAATTGGAAATCGCTTAAAGGCTTTTTATCTTTTAATACTTTTTTGGTTGATCTTATAGGATAGTTTATAGACTTCTTAGGTAAATTTTTAATAAATATCGCTAAATCAGCAACAGTTTCATGAAGGTAAAAATCTTTGATTGTCAGCTTCTTTTTTAATAAATGATTGATCTCAGACACTATGCGAGCCGCCTGTAAGGAATGCCCTCCTAATTCAAAAAAATTATCCTGAATACTAATCAATGGGATGCCAAGCTCTTTTGACCAGATTTTAGTAAGTTTTTTCTCAAGTAAGGTTTTTGGAGCTACATACATGTGACTGCTAGACAGGGTAGGTTTGGGCAAAGCTTTGTAATCCAATTTGGTATTAGGTGTGAGTGGGATTTTGGTGATTTCAATAAAGGCATTGGGAATCATATAGTCTGGTAACTGTTGCTGTAGATGTTTGCGCATGTGTGGAAAACTAAGTTTTAAGTTTTTTTCTCTTACAATACAGTAAGCTACAAGACTTTTCTCACCATGTTCATTTTCATACCCAAGAACCAAGGCATCTTTAATGGCTAAATGTTCTCTAAGGCAGACTTCAATTTCCCCAGGCTCTATACGAAAACCTCGAATTTTGATTTGTTTGTCTATTCTGCCTAAATAGTCAATTGTGCCATCGCTCAATTGTCGACATAGATCGCCGGTTTTATATAATCTATAGCCTGTAGCTTTTTTTTGATTGGATATGGGATTGGTGATAAATTTTTCTTGGGTGAGTTTTTCTTGATTAAGATAGCCCCGTGCAAGACATAGTCCGCCAATATGCAGCTCCCCTTTTTCTCCTAGCGGCACTTGTTTATTTTGTTCATTCAATATATAACAAGGCATATTTTTACCCGGTTGTCCTATAGGAATATTGACATCAAAAGTACCGATGGAGTGCTTATCGATTTTTTGGTGAGTGACAGCAATGGTCGCTTCTGTTGGCCCATATTCATTGGAAATAGTTTGTTTGGGATAGCATGCCAACCATCTTTTGCAATCTGCGGTCAGTATGCGTTCTCCGCATAAAACCAGCATAGTTAAATCTGGCAATGCCAGGTGATGCTGCTCTACTTCACTAATCAATTCTTTGAAATAGCTAGGTGAAATTTTCACCACTGAAACTTTATTTTCCTTAAGGTGTTTAACAAATGCGCCAGTATCTTTTTTAATCATGTCTGGGCATAGCACTACTGTCATACCCAGCATTAAAGGCACAATGGAGGTGGAAACAGTTGTATCAAATATATAATTACCTGAACAATCTATGCGTTGTGTGGGGTATGATTCAGCATACTCAGCATACCATTGACTAAAATTAACCAGGCTTTGATGCTCAATCATGACGCCCTTAGGCTTTCCCGTGGTACCGGAAGTGTAAATAACATAAGCAAGATCTTGAGGATCTATTGTATGAGCATTTGCTAGCTGTATGGGTTGCATGATTTTATTTTTGGGCAATGGCGTAATTTTGTCGACAAAAATACAATGACCAGTAAAGCCTGCAAAAAGCGGTTTTTCAGCTGAACTCAGTAATAGAACAGAAATGCCACTTGCTTGCATTAATTGCGTCAGTCGTGCTGCGGGTTGCGCAGGATCAAAGGGAACATAGGCACACCCCACTTTTAGAATGGCAAGGATAGAAATGATTTGTTCTAGAGACCGCTCCATGCAAACAGCGATGCACATATCAGGTTTTAAAGGCAAAATTTGAAGCCGTTTCCCTAGTTCATTAGCATGCAGATTAAGTTGCATATAAGTTAGACTACGTGGACCATCTATAAGGGCTAAGCCTTCTGGATGTTGTTGCACCTGTGATTCAAACCATGCTGGAATGGTTTTCATTGATTCCCTTTACAATGAGGTATATACATTTATTCAAGCACAGTTTTATGAAATTTGCCTCTTATAGGGAGAAATTCCTCTTATTATTGTATCCTGTTTGATTGTTTACAAAAATTTTTTATACGCTGCGCAATGGTTTGAATGGCTTTAACATTCCTATTCTCATGTCGGTACACCAAACACACTTCATCAGAATATACGGGGGCTTTGGGAATGCGCTTGAGTTTGTTAGGATACATCGTTTGTGCAACTCGTGTGGGAAGGATACCAATACCGCAGCCACTTGCTGTTAAATTTGCTACAACTTCCAAGCTATTCATTGTCATAACCCGTTCAGAAATCACCCCTACTTTTTTACTTTGTTTTAGTAATGATTGGGTTTGTGTTAAATCGGGCTCACATAATATGATTGCATTTTTTGAATGAATATTTTGTATTTCACGCGTACCTTCACTGACCCAAAAGGTGACTTCATCATCGCAGAGCTTTAGGATAATCAGATCAGGGTGTCTGTATGGATTGACTACGATACCTATATCAATGGATAAGTTGATTACCTCTTCTGTAATTCTACGAGAAATATCATGTTTTAAATGTATTGCTAGTTTAGGATGATCTTCCAATAGATCTGGCAAAAATCCTGACACCATATACATAGCGATTGTGGTATGGCATCCCAAGGTAAAGTAACCCTGCACTTCAAGTTGCGAGGCTAAGGCTTGTGATTTTGTGGTTTCCCAGTATTGTAGCAATTGCCGAGTATGCGACACCAATTGTTTTCCAGCCTGTGTGAGAGTTACCCCCTGTTTATGACGGATAAAAAGCGGCGTGCCAACAGATTCTTCTAACCGTTTTATTGCCAAACTCAGTGATGGTTGGCTAATCCCAAGCCTCTCTGATGCTCTCGATACATTCAATGTATTCGATACTTCAAGAAAATATTCTAATTCGGCTGCAGATGGAAGCATAGTTAATACCTATGGCAAAGATAGTGGCTATATATTTTACATATAGATGACACTAAGGTAAAGTTCTACTTGTAAACAATTAACCATCATAAGGGTATTACCATGAAAATTAAAAAAATCGCTTGTGTTATTCCAGTACTACTTTCTTTGAGCAATTATGCTGGTGCGGGGCAAGATAACTCTGCTCTGAACATTGACCGTGAACAAGTTATTCGCAATTATATAGTTGACTTGGAAAGAGCCGATGCTGAAGGAATTTCTGCCCTATTTGAAGAAGGAGGAACCGTTATATCAACCTCTCGCGGCAATGTGAATGCCAAAGAATTCTTCAATGGATTTCTTCCTGAAATAGAGTCAGCCAGCACAGAGTTTCATCAATCATTCATTAACACGGTGGATAATAACAGCTATGCAGCCAGATTCAATTTTAAGTTTAAATTAAAAGACGGCGAAACAGGGGACGGTGAATACATTGATGAATTTAAATTTAGCAACAATTCAGCAAAATTAACCAGTGTTTACATGTTTGAAAATTTAAAATTTAAGGCAACCAATTGATTAGATAATAGTTTCGAAGATCCCTGTAGCCTGTATTAGCGCAGCGTAATACAGGGACCTTGATGTTATATAAAGAGGTGAAGAATGAAGAACAAAATGAGTGATACGGCCATTATTAGAGAATTAAACTCAATAGTGCATAATGATGAGCGGGTAAGCATCAGTATGCTCCCTATAGGCGATGGATTAACACTGGCTAGAAAGAGATAAGTAGTTATCTGTTAAGATTGCATTTTTTCCTTAAGTCAGATTAAAATCATGTAATGCACTCTTGGCAGGAGAGGTGATTTAAGATTTACAAGCGGAGATTTGATTATGCCAAATAAAAATATGCAACAAAAGGATGATTCTGAAGTAGATGCAGATAAAATTAAGCAGTTTGCTGCATCGTTTCGTAAACAATTATCCACCACACTAAATAAACGTATAAGCAGAAAAGTTAGTTTGATTAATCGCCGCTTAGATTCTTTAGCAAGATTGCTAGAAACAAATCAAATTTGTGTAGCTATTCGCTATAGCGCAGAAGACCAATCCTTAATTATTTCTTCTAATGCTATTCACCAAACCTCAAGACAAACCAATCAATATATAGATAACATTTCTAATATAATGTCCTTGTTGGCTAATCATGATGCCAGCATGTCTCATATTGTTGAACAACTCTCTAAATTCATTACAATAAATTTTATTCAAGAAAAGCGGTTTGGGTTAGGAGGAGAGACTAAAAACAGCATTCAACAAAAGATAAAATATCAATTAGAAGAACTTTTTAAATCGGGGCAAAAAACCAAAGATTGGGAAAGAGATACAATTCCAGATGATACTCTTGAAGAACAATTAGTAAAGCATACATCCAGATTGGCGCGTGATTTTATTAAACTTCGTAAATCCATTCATAATGTATCCCATGCAAGTGGTGAAGAAGCTGTAATTCTTAAGGCTATGCGGGATAATAAAACTGCTCTAATTAAAACTGGACTAAAGGATGAACATGCTGAAATACGTCAAATTTATTCTATCGGGCAAGATTCTCCACAAAAACCGTATATAGGTATTTCAAAACTTTGTTGTGCACGCTGTGCTTTAACTATCAAAGTAATGGATGTTCCAACTCGAGGCAATCATGGACGTGTTTTTAATAATTGGGGTATGCCAGGATTTTTCAAAAATGACCCTGCCTCCTTTTTCAAATTCCTAGGCCCTGCATCAATCCATTATGCAGTTTTAACTCCGAAAGAAAAGGCGGTGGCTGATGAATTAATTGCTGACGGGAAACAACTTTTTCAGGGCAAAGAGTCAAAATCATGCATGATGCCAGACACCTCTAGCAGTGATGAAGCTTTTGGACTTAGTGATGAATCAGTAGATCCAGATGAATTAGATTTTAACGATGTCTTTAGAACTATGCATCTTAAAGATCAAGACCCTCAAGCATATACTGGCCTGAGGAACTCAGGCACTCCTATAAAACAGATATTAGCTTATTCCCAAACCCCGAAAAAGTTAGCCTTGCTTTCGAGTTACGCTGCAATCAGATTAGTAGATTGTGGTGAATGTGATTATGAAGACCTTGAATCCCTTTATGACGAGGATCCCACTTTACTAGAATATGTACTTGCAGATAGAAGTAACTTAATCGATGATGAAGGGTTTGATGCTGCAGTTGACCGATATCGGAAAGCTTTGCAAACTTCCTATGACTACGACGACGATGAAGCATGCTATGAATTTGATGTTGATGAAGCTGCCAGACAAGCTAACATAGACGAAAATGGCTGGGACTATCAGGAAAATGACGAGGATAGTGAAAATCGATATGGATATGGTTCAGATTTCTAAGTTTTTGAATCTCCATCTGCTATCAATTACACTAATCTTGCAACTGCAGGGTTAATCAATCAGCCTTTTGGCGCTTGATCGGGGTGCTGAAAAAAAGATTTCGTTCCGTGATATTGAGCTGCTCTTTACTAATAGGGAGTGGCTACTTACTTTAAGAACAGTTTACCGCTAAATTAGACAACATGACATAAGTGTACTATAAGTAAATCATCTACAATGGTCCCTCGAGAAAATAATGAAAACTTTTGCTTTAAGGAAAAAAATAGCTCCTATGATGTTATCGCTTAGTGTTGTCATAGGTTTAACCATCTTTTATACCAATCAAGCACAGGCTTATCATTGTAATCAAGGTTTAGAGGGCGAAGTTAATTGTAATAAATCATGTAAAAGTACCTGTTACAAGGACACTGATCAAAACAAGGGACCCCTATGGTGTTGTAATGATGATTAATCTTTTATAGTCATCCCTGTGGAGTTTGGAGGTTTATTTTTGAACTGACACCTCAAAAAGGATAGGGTGCAAGTTTAGCCTCTTCCCAATCAATAGCACAAAATGGTGCCTTACCCTCATCATCTGTTAATTGGCAATCCGAGCTAAAAAATGCTCCCCTACTTACCGCAGGTGTCTGCCTATTCACTTGCCTGTCTGCAGTTGGCTCTTCTCCTTCGATGATCATCCCAAATGTTGTAGTCGTAGGTGAAGGTTTGTATTGTTCTTTTAACCAATTTGCAAAATAAAGACCAAGCATTACGCCTACTCCAATAAACACTATACCGCCAATCAATGCTATTGAGGGGTTTGCCACTGAGACAAGGAAATAAACGGATAAAAATACAGAGCCGACTGCTATTAATAGAAGGCTAAATAATAAAAATTAACACTTGTGGTGGTAACTGTTCAGAACCTTGTTTACGAATTTTGTCCATATCTAATGTCCATATCTAATGTCAATACATCACAAATTTATGTAGGACTCCAGTAAGTTGAGCCAGGCCTATAAGTTGACTCATATCTTGAATTTTTTGAAAATTGATGAACTTCGTAGAGGATGTGTATAAATCTTTTGATAGTGCAAGCCATTGCGTGCGCACAGGGGCTGAAAATCATGGAGCGATCCATAGACAAGGATTACCCTGGAAAATTCTTCTACTTTTTTAAAATGTGCTTTAGCTGCAAGGGCAGCTTGGGAGTTGGCCTATGACCCGGTGCAAGATAGGCATGAGTCTGAGCGAGATGAACAATAAGCATGTTTTCCTGAAACCTAATAAAAAGCGAATTGTATAGTATACGCACAACATAGACCCAGTTCAGGAATGCTTTGGACTATGCGGTTAAAAATCACCCAAAATATCTACCACTCCTATTAAGCAGAGCATAATAAACCTCCTTAGCACAATACATGGCTTGTCTGTTATAATCAGCAATCAATACTCTACCCATATCAAAGGAAAGCAAATGATTTCCTATAAATTTGTGCGTCATTCATATTGGTTATTAGCTATTATTGTTCTACTTATACTGGTGTGGTACACAGTGGATGTTTTTTTATTGGCATTTGCGGGTATATTACTAGCCATTATCATTAATTCTTTAACCTATGTAACAATGAAATATACTCGTTTATCTTATAATATCTCATTTACAATGGTGGTTATTGGATTATTTTTAAGCATTTTAGCTTTATGCTTTTTCATCGCCCCAGCAATCAGTGAGCAGGCTGCACAGCTTTATACTAAGATTCCTGAAGCTTGGAATAAATTTAGTAATGATATTTTAACCTTTATTCATGTTAAATTTCCAGCCAATACAGGCCAACAACTTAGCTTGCAAAATGCATTGCCTAAAGCACCAGGACTGTTGTTGAAAGTAAGTCGTATTTTCACCTCAACCTTTGGGTTTTTCGGTAATTTTTTTGTTATTCTATTCTTTGGTTTGTCTTTGGCGTATCAATCTTCACTGTATATAAATGGGTTTGTAAATCTTTTTCCCCAGCACAAACAATCCCAAGTTGCTTATACTTTAGAAGAAATAAATCTAACATTGCGAGCATGGCTTGCTGGGAAATTTCTCTCTATGCTAATTATAGGTGTATTAACCTGGTTTAGTCTTTGGATGCTAGACATACCCTTGGCTTTTACCTTGGCCTTCTTAGCTGCCATATTATCGTTTATTCCTAATATTGGTCCTATCATCTCAGCAGTTCCGGCGATTTTATTGGGTTTACTTCAAAGCCCAATGACAGCCTTGTATGTTACAATTGTATATTTAGTTATTCAGGCGATAGAAAGTTACATAGTCACGCCCATCATTCAACAAAAATCAATTTCTCTTCCTGCAGGCCTTATAGTGTTCATGCAACTTATCATGTCTTTATTAACAGGGCTCTTAGGCCTAACCTTAGCCACACCTTTATTAGCTGTAATAAGTGTTATGGTAAGTACTCTGTACTTAAAAAAGGAGACTGTTGTCTATGATAACCCCTGAAGTGAAAAGGCAACTATCAATGCCATTAAGCTAAGGATTGGGGTAAGTTTAACTACTAAATAAGAGGATATTTATAGATTAAGGGCTTGAAGGCCTATTTGAATCATCTTCCTGCTCACTGTCATCCTCCGGCTTATTGTCAGCATCTTTGGATACATAGCCGTCGTATACGGATTTGGATTTGGATTCTGGTTTAGGATCGGATTCGTATCCGCTGTAAAAAGACTTTGCAGGTTTAGAGGCAGTGTTTACCTGCTGCTCGGCGTTTTGAAGGTTAGTGTCTTCCTGTTTGGATTCATTTTCATCCAGATCAATTCCCATTCTTTCTTTCAGTTCATAGGTGTGATACTTGACATAATCCACAAGTTTATCTATGCGCTCAAATTCTATCGTAAGAATGGTACGATTTGGTTCTTCTATTGGCTTAATATATCCATTTGCGTCTTTTGGAGTGTACATTTTCAATAGCACATAAGAGATATCAGCAAGACGCTGCGACATATCTTCTAAAGCAGCCAGCTTGACTGAATCTTCGTTCGTATGGATATAACGCTGTAGAGCATCCTGAGGATCAGCAGCCTTACGCTCTGCAGAGCGTTGGGTATGGGTGAATTTATATTTATCAAACAGAGTAGTTACTTGTTCCTGGAACTCGTTGGGGGTAAAATTATGTTTCCCTCTTTTCGTTTTCAATATCTCTTGTTTGTAACCCATGATCACTTCTTTAAAGCCCATGGTCATCTCCAACAACATCATAGTATTATTATAGCATATATATCATCCGTTTAGTGGTATTTTTATACAATATGTAGCGGCAAAGTAGGAATGTCCCCTTTGGGCAAAGTAGAAATGTCCCCTTTTAGCCCCATCGAAGCTAACCTTAAAAAGTTACTTCACGGATGGGAGAGCAAAGATGTTCGATAGTGTCGCTACCTCGTGATTGATTTTAGCCATCCATGGCTAAAATCGACTCGCCAACGCGACAAGTATGCCTCCGGCGGCCCTGGACGTCCTGGTCCCCCTTGATTTTGATCCCCCTACGG
>JACCWN010000142.1 GCA_013697625.1 Legionella sp. | reverse complement strand
GTTCTTCTGATGTGAGTTTTACGATATACTTATCCATGTGTGCTTCTTTCCAATGCGCTTCAAGAACGCGGAAGGTTAGCACACTTCACTTTAGCAAGACAGAATCACTGAAACGTTGTACTAGGTGGACCCTACAATTGCTTGTCTGTTTTCCTCCCCACATATTCAGCCTGCATCTAAACCTTGTTTTGAAAAGTCTTTACTGGCATATATCAAAGCATCAATGATACCGGATTCTCTATCTGAATGACCAGCATCTCGTACAATACGCAAGTTAGATGCAGGAATAGCCCTATGTAAGTCCCAGGCACTGGCTAAAGGTGTGACTAAATCAAATCGTCCATGTACAATATAGGTTGGTATGTGTCTTATTTTACAAACCTCATCCATGATTTGATTTTCTTTAATAAAATATTTATTTTTTAGAAAATAAGTTTCTATTTTTGCTAATGACAATGCAAAATGGGGGTCGCTGAATTGATCTATTACGTACAAATGTGGTTGTAAACTGCTACAACGTGCCTGCCATAATGCCCAGTTTTTGGCCGCACTCATACGAGCTAATTCATTACTACCCTCAAGGCATTCGGCATAATACTGAGGTATGTCTACTAGTCTATTTTCAGGAATAGCATTTATAAAATCTTGCCAAAAATCTGGGTATACCAAACTGGCACCTTTATTATAGAACCAGTCAATGTCTTGTTTGCGGCCCAAAAGGATTTGATGTAGCATCAATCCTTTGATTTTTTGTGGGTATTTTTGAGCATACAGCAAGGCTAAAAGTGAGCCCCAAGCGCCTCCAAAGAGTACAAAATCACTTAAATTTAGGTAGTTACCAATAGCTTCAATGTCATCGAGTAATGATTGGGTGTTATTATTGTTACACTCTAAATGAGGAAGTGAGCGTCCACTACCGCGTTGGTCATATAGGATGATTCTGTAACGTTGTGGGTCAAAAAAGCGCCTATGGTAAGGGTCTGATCCTGTACCTAGCCCTGATTGGATAACAAGAACTGGTATACCTTGGGGGTTGCCGGTTTCTTCTACATAAAGCAGGTGTGGAACTCCTACTTTCAATTCATGTTGAGCATAAGGCTTGATTGCAGGATATAAAGAATGCATGATATTTTCAATTGAGATAGATAATAAGCTATTTTGCACTTGGAAGACCTTGAAAAGCAATACCACTTTTCTTAAGGTCTGTTGATATTTCATTTTTGGCCTAAATAATACTCAGAAACACCTGATTTTTGCGCTTGACCATTTTCAAAAAAACCTCAGCCTGCTTCACAGGCTTGCCGATTTTTCACGCCGGGCACAAAATCTAACATTTCTGAGTATTTTTATTTTCAAAAAGGAAATGTCAATAGACCCTAATTATTCTTTGTTTTTATTTCATAAATTGCAGATAATGATGCAATCTATCGTTTGAGTATTTATTTTATGACTAAGACCAGTTTGCTGGCAGGACTAAATGAAAAACAATTTGAAGCTGTTACTTCGCCCTTGGGCAATACCTTGATTCTAGCAGGGGCTGGAAGTGGTAAAACTAGAGTCTTGGTAAGTCGAATTGCCTGGTTGATTGAAGAGCAACAAGTCTCTCCTCACTCGATTTTAGCTGTGACTTTTACTAATAAAGCTGCAGGTGAAATGCGAGCGCGTTTGAGTAAGTTGTTGTCTATTCCAACCATGGGGCTGTGGGTGGGTACCTTTCATGGACTGTGTCATCGATTATTAAGACGTCATTATCAAGAAGCCAAGCTACCCCAACAGTTCCATATCATTGATTCTGATGATCAGGCACGTATTATTAAGCGGGTGATATCCTCCTTAAATCTTGATCCAGAACAATGGTCCTTCAAACAGGCTCAATCCTTCATCAACACCAATAAAGATGAGGGGCTAAGATCCAATCATGTGCATGTCTTACAATATGGACCAGGTAAAACATGGCTTACCATTTATCGTGCTTATGAGCAAGCCTGCACTGTTGCCGGGGTCATTGATTTTGGTGATATTTTATTAAAAACAATGGAGTTGTTACGTGATAATCAAGATATTCTATCCCACTATCAGGAAAGATTTCAGACTATATTAGTAGACGAGTTTCAAGATACCAATACCATCCAATACGCTTGGGTACGTCTGCTAGCAGGTAAACAAACCGCTGTCTTGGTTGTAGGAGATGATGATCAATCCATTTATGGTTGGCGTGGAGCAAAAATTGAAAATATACAACGGTTTACTGAAGACTTTCATGATCCCCTAGTTATTCGCTTGGAACAAAATTATCGCTCCACGGGTACGATTTTAGAAGCTGCTAATTCTTTAATTACCAACAACAATGCGCGCATGGGCAAAGAATTATGGACAGCAGATGGCGCGGGTGACAAAATTATTGTATATGCGGCCGTCAATGAATTAGAAGAAGCACGCTTTATCAGTGAACGTATCAAAATGGAAATGGATGAAGGTTTAAATGCAGATGAGATTGCTATCTTATATCGTTCAAATGCCCAATCTCGAGTGATTGAAGAGGCTTTGTTGCATGCTGGAATAGCCTATAGAATTTATGGTGGTGTACGGTTTTTTGACAGGGCTGAGGTTAAGGATGCACTTGCTTATTTACGGATGGTTGTTAATCCTTATGATGACACTGCATTTGAACGCGTAGTAAATTTCCCTACCCGTGGTATAGGTGAAAAAACTTTAAATGACATTCGACATCATGCTCGTACTGAACAAATCTCCTTATGGGCTGCCGCTAAAATTTTGTTGCAGCTCAATAGGTTTACACAAAGAGCTACAAGCGCGCTTACAGGATTTATAGATTTAATCAGTGAATTGCAAATCAAAATTCAGCCTTTGTCATTGGATGATCAATTAAGCCAGGTGATTTTAGACAGCGGATTACATGCCCATTTTAGTAAAATCAAAGGAGACAAATCTGAGTCTTGTCTTGATAACCTACAAGAATTAATCAATGCAGCCAAACAATTTCATTATGAGGAAGATATTCATGAAGATGTCTCTTTGGTTACGACGTTTTTAGCACATGCATCTTTAGAGTCTGGTGAAATGCAAGCCGAGCACTATGAATGCTCCACTCACTTGATGACTTTACATGCAGCCAAAGGGCTAGAATTTCCTCTGGTATTTTTAGTAGGTATGGAGGAGGGGGTATTTCCAAGTAAACGATCCTTTGAAGAACCTGGTCGCTTAGAAGAGGAGCGTCGTTTGTGTTATGTAGGCATGACCCGTGCCATGAAAAAATTAGTAATTTCCTATGCTGAGGTTAGGCGTCTGTATGGACGAGAAGAATTTCATAGACCCTCGCGTTTTTTAAGAGAATTACCTGGACATCTACTTGATGAATTGCGTATCAAAGCACGTTTTAAACCTTCTAATCCATACGCTTCTACTTCTAACAATAGATCTTATGCACCAGACACTCATCAGATGTTAGGACAATCGGTACAGCATGCAAAATTTGGTCCAGGGGTTGTATTGGCCGTTGAAGGCAGTGGGGCCCATACGCGCGTACAGGTAAAATTTTCCGATCAAAGTGTTAAATGGCTTGTATTGGCTTATGCAAATCTTGAAATAGTCAATTAGGCATTTCGGATTGAAAAATATTGAAATTTCTTCACTCGAATGCTAGTGTGCAATGGTCAAAGAAAATAACTCATTAAGGGGAATTGTGTGAAATTTACAAATTTTTTAACAGCAGGTGCCTTTGCTCTATCACTGGTTTCGCCAATAGCAACAGCAGATGATGCAGATACGACTATGTCTGATGCACAAAAAAAGCAAATGGAGCAGGTTATCCATGACTATTTGGTAAAAAATCCTGAAGTTCTTTTAGAAGCATCTCAAGCTTTACAACAAAAACAACAACAAAACATGCAAGAACAGGCAAAAGCTGCAATTAAAGAGGGCGGAGCCCAAATGTTCCAAGATACTTTAACAGTTTCTGGTAATCCTAAAGGAAACGTTACTGTTGTTGAATTCTTTGATTATCGTTGCCATTATTGTGCAAAAATGACGCCAATTTTAGATGATCTGGTTAAGAATGACAGTGATGTACGCATTATTTATAAAGAGTTTCCCATTTTTGGTGGAAGTTCTGAACTGGCCTCTAAAGCTGCCATAGCTGCTGCTAAGCAAGGTAAATACAAACCTATGCATGATGCATTATTCAACTTAGGTAAGAACTTCGAAGAAAAAGACATAATGAATGCTGCTCAGAAACTTGGTTTAGATATGAACAAATTGAAAAAAGACATGGATAGCAAAGAAGTCAAAGACATGTTAGATGCAAATCGACAATTAGCAGAAAAATTAAAACTGATGGGAACCCCTGCTTTTATAGTGGCCCCTACACCAAATGGACAATTCAAGCAAGGTACTGATGCCTTCTCCTTCATTCCTGGTGCTGCTACAAAAGAAGCATTACAGAAATTAATCAAAGAAGCTACGACCAAATCATAAACATGCACAGACCCAGCCTGTAATTAGTTGCTGGCGCGAAACTCATTGTACCCCCTTAGTTCAAGGTCCCCCCGACTTGTCCGCGGGACCCAGAGAATCTAATGCCAGAGCGAGATCCCTAGATTCCGCGGACAAGCCGCGGAAGGTCGGGATTGGATAAATGAGTTTCGTACTCTGCGACTCATTAGAACTGTATTACTTGGGTAGATTAATAGGCTTGATTCACCATCAATGTATTATAGGTTGTCCTTGGCCAAACTATAATACATGGGGGATTATCCTTGATAAACTTATAAAGTCAGTGCTATGAGTTAAAGGGCTCCCTACCTTTGATTGATAAAGCATGGTTTTAGAATATAGCGCATCATCGTGTATTAGAGAGTTAAATGATAAAACCTACTGGATTTCAGGATATTATACTTATTTTACAAAATTATTGGGCATCTCAGGGGTGTATCATCTTACAGCCCTTGGATATGGAAGTGGGCGCGGGGACCTTTCATCCAGCCACTTTTTTACGTGCCATTGGTCCTGAACCTTGGTCTGCTGCTTATGTTCAGCCTTCCAGACGACCTACAGACGGTCGTTATGGCGAAAATCCTAATCGTACTCAGCATTATTACCAATTTCAAGTTGTATTGAAACCTTCTCCTTTGGATATTCAAGAAAAATATTTGAACTCTTTGCGTGCCTTGGGAATTGATCCTTTGATGGATGATATTCGTTTTGTAGAAGACAACTGGGAATCACCCAGTCTTGGCGCCTGGGGTTTGGGTTGGGAAGTTTGGCAGAATGGAATGGAGGTATCACAATTTACCTATTTCCAACAAGTGGGTGGTTTGGTATGTCAACCTGTTACTGGAGAGTTGACCTATGGGCTAGAGCGGCTAGCTATGTCCATTTTAAAAGTTGATAATTTTTTTGACATGCCCTGGAGTAAAACAGCACAGGACACAATCACTTATGGAGATGTGTTTCATCAAAATGAAGTGGAGATGTCAGCGTATAATTTTGAGCATGCTGATGTTGAATACTTATTTAAGCAGTTTGATCAGTATGAATCTGAAGCACACCGTTTAGTTGATCTTCAACTTCCACTCCCAGCCTATGAAATGATCATCAAAGCTTCTCACATCTTTAATTTATTAGATGCGCGCAAAGCAATCTCTGTCACTGAAAGACAAGGTTTTATTCTTAGAATACGAAAATTATCCCAGGCCGTTGCTCAGGCTTATTATGAAAGACGTAAGGTCTTAGGTTTTCCAATGTTGCAGGTGTCTGATGGCCAGTGATTTTATTTTTGAATTAGGGTGTGAAGAATTGCCATCTGCCAGTGTTTGGTCACTAGCAAATGGTTTTTCTAACAATTTATTAGCAGCTTTGGATAAGGCACAACTGCGCTATGGTGAAGTAAAACGCTTTGCAACTCCAAGGCGTATCGCCATTATTATTTATAATTTACAAGCCTTGCAGTCCACTCAAAGCAATACTCGTCGCGGACCCCCGGTTGCCGCAGCCTATACTTCTGAAGGGTTACCAACAAAAGCATTGTTAGGTTTTGCTCAATCTTGTGATGTAGACCTGTCAAAACTATCTCGTATAACAACAGATAAAGGCGAATGGATTACTTATGACACACAAATATCTGGGGTTCAAACCAAAGCATTATTACCCGGTTTAGTCAGTAAGGCTTTAAATAACTTGAGTCTTGCCAAGCCCATGCGTTGGGGAGATGGCCATGAAGAATTCGCACGACCCGTGCATTGGGCAGTTATGCTGTACAATGATGAAATCATTGAACATGATTTTTATGGAATTAGATCCTCAAATCAAAGCAGGGGACATCGCTTTCATGCGCCACAAAATCTGACCATCTTAAAAGCCAGTGATTATGAATCCCAACTGGAAAATGGCTTTGTAATAGCTGATTTTGATAGACGACGGCAAATGATCAAACATCAAATACAACAATTAGCTGAGTCAAAAGGTGCAGTTGCCGTGATGCCTCCTGAATTATTGGATGAAGTTACCTCTATTGTGGAGTGGCCGCAATCTTTGCTGGTTGGTTTTGAAGATCATTTTTTAAAAGTGCCAGCCGAGGCCTTGATTGCTTCTATGCAAGCACATCAAAAATGTTTTGCTTTAAGGGATAAGTCAGGAAATTTATTACCCTTTTTTATTACAACTTCCAATATATCCAGTGGTAATCCCGAACAGGTGGTAAGGGGTAATGAAAAAGTGATGCGTGCTCGCTTAAGTGATGCTGCTTTCTTTTTCAAACAGGATAAAACTCAAAAACTAAGTGATTATCTTGCCTCTACAAAACAGGTGGTTTTTCAAAATAAATTGGGTAGCCTCTATGACAAATCTAGTCGTATCCTAGGTTTGATTTCCTATCTATGTCCAATTTTCAATTTACCCATAGAGCAAGCTCAACGCGCTGCATCATTGAGCAAATGTGATTTGATGACCGGCATGGTTGGTGAATTTCCTGAGTTACAAGGCTTAATGGGTTATTATTACGCTTTACATGATGAAGAGAATCCCTTGGTTGCTCAAGCATTAAATGAGCAATATATGCCTCGTTTTGCTGCTGATGATCTACCTCAAACACCACTGGGAATTGCTTTATCCTTAGCAGATCGTTTGGACACCTTGGTCGGTATCTTTGCTATAGGTAAGAAGCCTTCAGGCATTAAGGATCCATTCAAACTTCGCCGTCATGCACTAGCAGTGGTGCGCTTGCTTATTGTAAGGCCTGCTAACATAAAATTAAGCGAGATGATTGATGAAGCTTGTAGACAATATGGGGACATCATCAAAGATAAAAGTTTACTGCTTGAATTGAAATCTTTTATACTTGAGCGTTTACAATCTCATTACCAAAGTCAAGGATTGTCATCTGACCTAATTCAAGCTGTGCGTGCTCGACAGGATGAATGCTTGTATGATTTGAATAATCGTCTAATTGCATTGAAATCCTTTATGACCTTGCCGGAAGCAAGCGCACTGGCAGCTGTCTGCAAACGTGTCAATAATCTGATTAGTCAAGTTGACATGGATACATTGCCATCAAACATTGATGAAAGATTATTTGAGGAAGAAGCAGAAAAAGAACTTTTTCATCAAATGAATGTTCTTTTTGATTCAACTAAGGAGCTATATGCTAGCGCAAATTATAATATCCTTCTACATGAGTTAGCAAATCTCAAACAACCTTTGGATGTATTTTTTGAAAAAGTGATGATATTAGTTGAAAATCAAGCCTTGAGAAATAATAGAGTTGCAATCATGTTAAAATTACAGAGTTTATTGCAAGGTGTTGCGGATATATCTTTACTACAGACCTTATGAATGATAAAAAATATATTATCTTAGATAGAGATGGCGTTATCAATTACGATTCTCTGGCTTATATCAAAACCGTGGAAGAATTTAAACCCATTCCCGGTAGCATGGAAGCTATTGCACAATTAACGGCAGCTGGATATTCAATAGGCCTGGCTACCAATCAGTCTGGAGTATCCAGAGGACTGTACACCGAAGAAACACTCCAGGCCATACATAAAAAAATGTTAAACCTGGTTCATTCCTATGGCGGTAATATTGAAGCTATTGAATATTGCTTACATCTTCCTGTAGCCAACTGCAATTGTCGTAAACCCAAACCTGGCATGCTTCTTAATTTAGCCAAACGTTTAAATTGCTCATTAAATTCTATCGCTTTTGTAGGAGACAGGGTTTCTGACATTCAAGCTGCAATTGCAGTAGCTGCTACACCTATTTTAATTCGTTCTATAATGACAGATTTATGCGAGTTAGAAAATTATCCTCAAGTTCAGATTTATAATTCTTTGCATGAATATGTTCAACAAATGCTTAATACACCATGATTGAAATCAATAAGGTGGGTTATGTTGATGAAGAAATGTATGAGTCAGCCCGTATGCTTGCTTTTCAATTACAGTATGAATTAGTACAAGGTGCGTGTTCTTGTTTGTTCGTCTCCAAAGATAAATTAACATTGAACATTCCAGGATTTTTACCACTGTATGCTGATTTTCACGCCCAAACGTGGTACCACAGAAGAACCGCCGGCAAAAAACAAGGACTGGTAAAAGCTTGTAAACCCGCCAAAGGATTAAAAATAATAGACGCAACTGCAGGATGGGGGAGGGATGCAGCTATTCTTAGCAGTCTTGGAGCTCAAGTTCTGATGCTAGAGCGACATCCAGTGATGTCGCTGTTACTTCAAGACGCTCTGTTACACCAAAGCCAAGATGACAAAAAAAACCTCCCCTTGTCCTGTTTGGCTGTTGATGCAGTTTCATATTTTAAAACCTTACCCTCTAGTCAATTCCCAGATGTTATTTATATTGATCCTATGCACCCACAAAGAACCAAATCTGCTTTGGTCAAAAAAGATATGCAAGCTTTGCAACAACTCATTGGTGCTGATAAAGACGCCTTAGAATTAATACAATGTGCCCTCAATTGCGCACAACAGCGTGTTGTGGTCAAATGGCCTCAAAAGTTAAGACCCTTGTTAGCTCCATCCATGAGTATCGAGGGAAAAACCATTCGATTTGATATTTATTTGAGCAGTAAAAAAGTAAATTCTTAATCAAGGGTCACCTAAATACACTGAATGAATTTGAGAAAAAAACAGTGACCTATTGATTTCCCGCCTATGCATTTACGCAGGAATGATAGCCTGATGATACAGGTTACCATTCTAACCAATGGCCATTCACAAGATAATATAGCCCGCACCTGATGGGTAAAGAGAAGAAAGCAGAAACATGTGTTTTGTATTCATTTAATTGTTCTTGATGCTCCTTGATAGCATCGGCATCTTGTTTACCAGTTTTAAAATCAATTATCCAAACTATATCATTTTCAATAAAAATCCTATCGAGGATACGCGTGACCATTTCGCCTTGATGTTCCACCAGTAGGGCGTATTCTGTCTGTTCTTGCTTGTGCTGCTTGATTATCCATGATCCTCGTGGTGAGTTGAATAATAGCGCTATTTGATTTTGTATGGTCCTAATGGCTTGTTGTTGCTCATCAAAATTAAATCCTAACTTTTTAAATTCAGCCTCTACAAATCCCCAGGGAATCTGTGCAGGGGTCTTGGGGTGATTTTCGCAGATCCATTGAAGCAAGCGATGACCTACTACACCTGTAAGTCGGGGAATAGAAGAGTATAAAGCAAAAGAACTTGGCCTAGATTGAGAAAGGGTAGCTTGCTGAAATGATACATAATAACTGGAGGGTAGGATTTGTAATTGAGGTAAAGTATGCATATGTTCAGCCTGGCCTAAATCCTCGTCTATGTTGGTAAATTCTTGGGACTTTAATAAATGCAAAATAGACTGTTTTGATGATTTAGAAGCACTGTCCATCAAATAAAGACGTGATTTTGCACGCGTCACGGCAACATACAATAATCTTTGTAATTCAAAGCAGCCACGCGCCTCATCCAGGCGGCCTAAATAATCATATAAAGCGCACCGTTCTTTCTCCGCTGCTTGGATTGGAGACACCAGTAGGAGATTATCCTGATGAGGTACCGAAACCGTATGCCAGCGAAGTATTGGGGTATCAGCACGTTTTGGTTGGGAACCCAAACAGGGTAAAAACACAGTATCAAATTCTAATCCTTTTGATTTGTGAATGGTCATGACTTGCAATCTAGATGGTTTTACTTGCTGTGAATATAATCTATTAAAATGTTCTAAGAACTCATCTAATGCTGGTATACGCCCATCTTGTTCATAACAATCAAGTAATCCCCAAAATTGTTCCAGATCATCTAGAGATTGCATTTCTAATATTTTATCTATATGTAACCTTTTTAGAGTTTGAGCCACCCAATCTGATAATCGATACTGATAACGCAAGGCTAATGCTTCTTGCATAACCTGAATAAAAAATCCTGCGCGGTGCCGACCATCCTCACTGATTCCTTGAATGTTATCTAATTGTAATAGGGCATGCATTATGGATTTCTTTTTATCAAAAGTGGCAAGGCTTAAGGTATCAGATAGACTCAATCCACAATAGGGACTACGTATGACTGCAAGCCAGTAAAGTCTGTTAGCCGGGGATAATAAAGCTTGGGTTAAGGAATACACATCTCGTATATGATTTAAATTGGCTAATAAATCAATTTCATTGCCCTGGTATGGTATGTCATGTTGTCTTAACAGACGAATGATCTCAGGTAAATGGGTTCTTGATCGCACCAAAATGGCCAGGCTTTGAGTTGTATTTCTTTGTAATTCAAATATGACTGCTTGGATTAAATGCTCTGCTTCTTGTTTTTTATTTTTAAATTTTTGTGCAAAAACCTGGCTGTCATCCTTAATATTTATAACAGCAGTCGAGGGGTGAAATGAAACAGCACCTGTTTCTATATTAGATTTTTCTGGAAAAATTTTTAAAAAATGCTTGTTTACCCAATTGACTAAGATTTCTGTCGAACGAAAATTACATTGTAGTTGCAATGAGTTCAAAGCTACTAGACCTATGCCCTGTTCTTGTGCACGAAAAAATAATCCCACCTCTGCCTGTCTAAATCTATAAATAGATTGCATGGGGTCGCCCACGATGAAGAGGGTTTTACCTTCTTCAGGCTGCCAACCTTGAACCAATTTAGAAATGAATTCAAATTGTTGAATGGAGGTGTCTTGAAATTCATCAACTAAAATATGATGTAAAGCTGCATCTAAATATAAGGCCAAATCAGTTGGATTATCAAAATCCCCAAGAGCCATAACTGCTTGTTGTGAAAAAGTTGTAAAATCAGCCTTGTTTTTTTCAGAAAAATGCACCTGTAAATGGCTAAGCAATAAGGGTAAAACGATAAACAATGCCTGCAATACATCCCACTGCCTGTCCTCATATTCTGTCTCTGGGAGATGAATAATCTGAATGAGTGCCTGGTGAAACTCTGGATAGGCGCCTAAATGAGCCAACAACTCTTTGCTATCAGCTTTAAGTTTCGAATAGTCTGCATTTGTACATACACCACGTTTCAAACCCACATGGTGATCAAAGCTTGTGCGAAAATTTTCTTCGCCGGTAAGTATTAGCTTTGCAAGTGCTTTAACCAACCCTGTATTTATTTGGTCAAGTTCATACCAGTTTCGCAATATATAACGCGGTGAGTCAAGAGTATTTTCTATTGTTGCTAATTCTCTTGCTAATTCTATCAATTGTTTTGCAAGGTGATGCGGAAGACATCTTTTAAAAGTACTCAAGGCCTCTTGCTCTAATACAGCCATGGCTGATTCGAAGTATGATTTATCTTTGCCTCGTGCCTGGAATATTAGGCTTATCCACTGATCTCTTTGTGACAATAAGCCCGTGAAAAGGTTTAATAAATGATCCTGTCTGTTGTCCATATGCGCAAGCAGGGTGATCATAGCTTGCTGATAGGTGGGCGTTTTCAGGGCAAATTGTATGCAGACTCTCGCAGCATTTAAATAATCTGAAGCAGGCATATTGCTGATTTCAGAAAAGGCAAAGTGCTTTTCAAGTAAAGGGATGCTTTGATTGATGCTTTGACACAAGGCATCCAAGGTGCATATTTTTAAACGATTGCTCTGTTGTAACAAATTCCACTGATATTGTTCACTTCGTTTTAATGCCTGTTTTGCAAATTCCAGTGTCATCTGTTGATGCGCAGTCTGTGGTTCATGATTGGAGGCTGCTTGTTGTAAGGCCAAAATGATGCGTTCTCGCATTTCACTGGCAGCTTTTCGTGTAAAAGTCAAAGCAATGATTTGTTCAGGCATACTTACACAGCTCAATAAACGTAGAAAGCGTTGTGTAAGAATTTCTGTTTTACCTGATCCAGCTGGCGCTTGAACAATGAAGGAGCGGGCAGGATCAGTGGCCTGACTTCGTTGCTCAGCATCGATAAGCGGCATTGGTTTATTCCAAAACCAATTCTTGAGCAGGAGGCCTTAAATTGTAATTTGAACTCATACAATAACCGTATGCACCGGTATTGGCTATAAGTAATATATCTCCCTCAAAGGTCATGGGCAATAAGCGATCATAACCTAGGGTATCTCCAGACTCACAAATGGGACCAACGATGTGGGAAAATCCGGCTTTTTCGTCGTGAAGACGGCTTAGATTCACAATCTCGTGATAAGCCCCATACAAGGATGGTCTAATCAGAGAGTTCATGCCTGTTTCAATGCCTATAAATTTAACCTTACCCTTTTCTTTACATTGGGTAACCTTTGCCAGGATGACCCCACTTTCTGCCACGAAATACCTTCCGGGTTCGAGGTAGATTTTTAAGGAAGGGTAGCGTGATTTTACAGCCAGCAAGGAGGCATCAAAGGCTTCAAAATCTATTGGGCTTTGACCTGGTTTTTCGACTATGCCTAAACCGCCTCCTAAATTAATGGATATAACTTCTGGGAAGTACTTGGTTAAAGAGGCTAACATCAAAGCTGTTTGCTGCCACAATTCTGGGGTTAAAATACCACTGCCTGAATGGGCATGTAAGCCTATGACATGGATACTGTGTTTTTTCACAAGAGCCAATACTTCATCTAAATCATTTTGGTTAATACCAAATTTAGATTCATTGCCACCTGTTGAAACATGTTTATGGTGTCCCGCGCCTGTGCCTGGATCTATACGTAAAATCACTTTGCGATTTTTGAATAAATCAGACCAATGCAACAAGGGGTATAAACTATCAATTGTTATTGGGCACCCTATGTTCAAGGCATATTCGTATTCGGATTTAGGGGCAAAATTAGGGGTAAATAAAAGTCTTTGTTTGTCTAGGTTGGGAAATAACTTTAATACCAACTCCAGCTCTTGAATAGACACACATTCAAAACCAATGCCTTCTTTTTCCAAAGTGGTAATAATTGAATGAAAGGGGTTTGCCTTGATTGCATAAAATACTGAATCTATAGCCTTTAGGGCTAATAATTGCTTGGCTCTATGAGCTTGAGTTTGGCTATGATAAACATAGCAAGGAGAATTCATGCTACCTGTTGTTAATAATTTATCACGCTCAAGCTCCCACCAAGGAATAGGGCGTGCAATTTGCTCCCCAAATTCTTCATGCCAGCTTTTAGAATAATAAAAAATTTGGGGGTTACTCTCAATTAATAAATGATGTAAGCGTTGAGATAATTTATTAGCTTGGGATTCATCTACCACAAAAGTCAAATTTAAACCATTTGCAGCCAAAGACATCAAATAGATTTGCTTGGCTTCAAAAACTTCCAATGCTGGGCCCAAACAAGGTAACACCGTGCGAATATGATGACCCACCAAACTGACTGCACTGCATGGTTCAATAAGTCTGACACGACCCAACTGCGCAAGTTCTTTTAAAAGTGCATTGATAGCAGGTCTGTCATGAGATTTACTTGTAGTATCTAAAGAAATGGTCACATTGAATTCAGAAGATGAGAGCAGGCCCACTGAGAAACCATGCCTTTTAAAAGCTTGAAATACATCTGCTAAAAATCCTACCTGCTCCCACATATGGAGGGTATCAATTGAAATCAATAAAATACTATGTTTCACTTGGATTGATTTTAAGAGTGGCGCTGTTTCGTCTATATCGTTTGTTATTCTGGTACCAGAATGTTCGGGCATTTGAGTGAATTTAACTACCATAGGAATGTTAGCTAGTCGTACGGGTGGAATGCAGTTGGGATGTAGCACTTTGGCACCCATAGAAGCAATTTCTTGGGCTTCGTCATAATTTAATTGTTTTAACAAACGTGCATGGGGCAATTGATGAGGATTTGCAGTATAAATACCAGGTACATCCGTCCATATTTCGCAAGCAGTAGCTTGTAGTTTACCTGCCAACAAAGCCGCTGAGGTATCTGAGCCACCACGACCTAGTAAAACAGTTTCACCCTGGGCATTGGATGCAAAAAAACCTTGGGTGATTATTGTTTGAGCGCCACTTGCAATGAATTTCTCAACCATTTGTGAATCATATTCACTATCACAGCGTGCAGTTAAATAACTGGCCCTTTCCCCAACTTGGGTTGGCGAGCTTTGTAGTAGATCACGAACATCATACCAAAGACTATTGATGCCTTGGCTTTGTAAAAAAGCATGTCCTAAGCGGGTCATCATAATCTCACCCAAACTTAAAACTTGGGCATGCGTTTTATCGGGCGCTTGTTTTAATAAAGCAATGCCTGTGAGCCATTGCTGTAATTGTTCTAGGTCTTTAGCAATTAAGTTGACATCAACGTTTAATTCTTCTGCCAACCTAAAGTGACTTTGTTGTATATCAAGAAATATACTGTGATGTTCTTCTAGTAAGGCAGCTTCTTTTGCTTTCTCAAGTTTATTAGAAATTTGAGTAAGCGCAGAACATACAATGATTGGTTGAACTCCAGCAGCCAAATGACGCTGAGTTATTGCCGCGATATTATTCCAGGTGTTTCGACTTGAAACACTTGTTCCACCAAATTTGGTTATGATTTGTCGCATGATTTGATTTCCGAACAAAATTAATACACATTACCACGAACATCCTCAGCTGTATATAAGCCTGACTTCATTTTAATACTTTACTACTATTTACCTATATCATTGAAAAGTCATTATTTTAATAATACATAGCGGTTTAAAAAAAAAGTTAGGGGTAGTAACAGCACTATTATAAGAATGGGCGCCTGGACTTCAGATACACCATGTCGTACTAAAAATTCTAATGAAATCGCACCTATCAGATATTGTATTAGGTAAATCAGTGGAAATTTTAAAAAGGTTTTCATTGAAAACCCTTGCTTGAAAATAAAAAGTGTATTCATAAAATATAGGGCTAACACTGATATAGCATAAGAAATTGCATAAGCTAATTGATAACTTAACCATCTGTTTAATGCCAAATAAATGAGATACATAATACCAGTACTGAAGACCCCAGTTATCGTAAAGCCAAGAAATTGTTTTTTTAAAGAGTGTGTAGGCTTCATTAATAAACACCATGAGGGTGTGGCAAAATAGTTTCTTTATTTTTAAAATTGTTTAAAAAAAAGAAGCCACTAATTACTGCATAGTACAAAGGCTGATAGACCACATATATGTTTTCTTAAACATATACTCAATTTTAAGAGAAACTAGAAGCGGTAAGCCAGCGACGGGGCTATGCATTGTCTAAAGCCCCAGTAGTTGTAATATTTAACCATAAGATTCATATTATTTTGTAGCTTTATCTAGTCATTCAAACCATTGTATAAATCTATCAAAATTTAAATTTGTACTAAATGATTAGAACAACATGTATGATGTTTAAGATAAAGCCACCGATTGATTTCTTATTCGTCTGTCAAGCGGAAGTATTTTGTTCCGAAATATCTTTGAAGTTTTTTACGAATGGTACCACGACTGATTCCCAGCATTTTTGCTGCTTGTAATTGATTGCCACGTCGTTTTTCCATAACTGCTTGAAGTAATGGCGGCTCTACTTCTTGTAAAATCATGTCATACAAATCTTCTATTGATTTTGACTTATTTGTTGCCAGAAAATTAGTGACCAAATTATATACAAGATCTTGCAATCCTTGGCTTTGTTCTTGTTTAATATCTTGAATTGTCGTTTGTGCTTCAATAACGCTCATCGCAACTTCCTTATTATAGATTAAATTAAAAGTCCACTTTGCCTACACCTTACAGCGAAGACAAAATTAATTGTACATGAAGGTTATTTGATAATCTATATCTCTTAGAAAAATTTATGCATTTATTTCAGGCAATTCACTTTCAATTAGCTCCAAAAGAGTGCAATCAGATTTTTTTGCTGACAAAGAATCTTTAACAGCTAAAAGTTGGCCTATCATTTTCTGAGGTTGGCTGGGGTCAGCATGAAAATTTGAAAAAAATCGAGACAGTTCAACAGCATTGAAATCGTATTGTAAAAATTCAGGCACCACCATCTTATTTGCTAAAAGATTACTTAAACCTAAAAATTTTACTTTTAAAAGCTTCATTGCTAAATAATAAGTAATCCAAGAAGATTTATAAATGATGCACATTGGCTTGCCTAATAGAGCGCATTCCAAAGATGCTGTACCAGAGGCAACAATTACAAAATCGGCTGCATTCATGCAATCTAAGGCCTTTCCTGCAACAATGGTTAAGGGAATCTTTGGGTCGGAGAAATAGCTTTGAATACCTTGGGTAGACAATGTTTCTACCAGTGGTATGACAAAGTGTAATCCTGAATGGGTTTGATTTAATAATTTGGCGGTTTCATACAGTATAGGCATATGTCGTTCTATTTCATTGATTCTACTACCAGGTAACAAAGCAATGATTGTGGCCTTGGCTGGCAAATTTAAATCTGTCTTTGATATACTTGAGTCTTTTTGAACAGTTATCCTTTCAACCAAAGGATGCCCTACAAAACGCACAGGTACTTGTGCTTGTTCATAGATTGATTTTTCAAAGGGTAAAATAACAGCCATTGTATCAACGCATTGTTTAATACGGTGTATGCGATTGGCCTTCCATGCCCAGATTTGCGGACTGATATAATATATTATTTTTAAACCCAGTTTCTTTTTAGCAAAATTCGCCAGTCTTAAATTAAATCCAGGATAATCCACCAAAATGAGTAAATCTGGTGGATTTTGGCTTATATGGGCTTTTATAGCCATAAAGGCTTGCCTAATAATTTTAAAGTGGCGAAAGACCTCTGTGATACCAGTAACACCGTATTGAGCAAGATCTGCAATCACATGAGCGCCAGCAGCTTGCATATGTCTGCCACCTATACCGCTGATTTTTATAGTACTAAAATTTTCTTTTAATTGTTTAATCAACACAGCAGCATGCATATCGCCAGACTCTTCTCCGGCAACGATTACTATGTGCTTACATGCTGTGATGGGCATGATGTTCAGATAGGTTGGTATGTATCAAAGCGGTAATTCGTTCTGCTGTCTCAAGGGCATCTCGACCTTCTTTGCCTGTAACCAAGGGCAGGCTGTCATTTTCTATGCAGACTAGAAAGGCCTTAATTTCTTCTAAGAGGGCATCACCTTGTTCAAAAAATTTTTGATCTTGTAAAATGTTAGGAATACCAGGAAATATTTCTTGATCCCCTTTTTTAAAGACTGCGAACTGTTTATTTTGAAAATCGATAGATATGTAGGAATTTTTTTGAAATATCCGAGTTTTTCTTTCAGTTTTATAACTGATTCGACTGGCAGTGATGTTGGCAACACAATGATTGGTAAAGGTAATACGAGCATTTGCAATGTCAATAGCTTTGGTTAGAATAGGAGAACCTTGAGCGGCAATGGAGACAATAGGACATCTAACCATATTTTGAATCATATCAATATCATGAATCATTAAATCTAAAATAACATTCACATCTGTGCCGCGAGGGTTAAAGGGAGCAAGACGTCCTGATTCTATAAACAAAGGTTTCTCTAAATAGTCTTCCAGAGCTAACCGTGCGGCATTGAAACGTTCAAGATGTCCCACTTGCAATTTCACTTGGTGGTGTTTTGCAAGGTGTATCAAGTGCTCTGCCTGAACAACTGTCTCGGTGATAGGCTTTTCAATCAATACATGAATACCTTTTTCAAGACACAAAGCTGCGATTTCATAATGTTTATTGGTAGTCGCAGCGATGCTAACTGCATCAACTTTACCAAACAATTCATAAAAATCTAAAAATCCTGGAACTTGTAATTCTGAAGACACTGCCTGACAAACACTTTGGTTTAAATCACAAACGGCAACCAATTCGGCATTAGGCAGCTGTTTATATTTTTGCGCATGAAATCTTCCAAGATAGCCCACGCCAATCACTGCACATCGAATTTTACTCATAGGTAATCATTTGATAATTATTTGTACGCATGATTGCATTCTTTTAGTGAAAAATCAATTTTTAATAGGTATCATAGGCCCACCTCAAGCAGGAAATAAAAATAATGACATGGGATAAACAAATTTATATCGCAGGGGTGGATGAAGTCGGCCGAGGTCCCTTGGCGGGTGCGGTGGTTACAGCTGCTGTCATATTAAAAAAACCTATACCAGGACTTGCAGATTCTAAAAAATTAACACCTTTAAAAAGAAAAATATTATCCATTCAGATACTTGAGCAGGCCGTAGCTTATGCATATGGGCGGGCCGAAGTGGATGAAATTAATTGCTTAAACATTCATCACGCCACTTTGTTGGCTATGAGAAGAGCTATAGAATCTTTACCTATCAAACCAGATGAAGTTTTAATAGATGGTTTATTTATTCCCATATTAAATTTGCCTTGCAAAGCAATTGTAAATGGGGATTCTTTAATTCCTGCAATCAGCGCCGCATCGATTATAGCCAAAGTCTTTCGTGATGAAGAAATGGAGAAGTTAGATGCCTTATACCCTGGATATGGATTTGCCCAACACAAAGGATACGCCACCCCAGCTCATAGAGAAGCACTCACCCGATTAGGACCTTGCGAACTGCATAGAAAATATTATGCGCCTGTGTTAGCTGCTGCAATCTTGTGAGTATTTTTGAACTACAACTTGCGACCTCAAAGTCGCAAGCTAGTCTACAAGGCCCTATGACTGCGAAAAGATCCAATATCCCAAGAGCCCACACCCCAATATCCCATGTTGTGGTAGCCATACCCTGTATCAAAATAATGATTACTCCAATATGGTTCTGTGTGCATGCTTGTACTGCAAGGAGTTGAAACATTATCAGTACCTGAATCTAATAGAGCCGAATCAACAGCGCAACCAGATAGAAACAACATTGAAAACAAAACAAGACAGACAACAATAAACTTGTTCATATAGCTTCCTTTTGCGTTGTTAGCAATTTAATTGTACATTAAGATTTTCGAATTATCAAAGATTTAATATTAAATACAACAAAGATATGAAAATATAAAATTTTGTATTAATTAGTCGCTGCCGCATACTCATTTTTACCTCTTCTTACTACGTTCTGCGGCCATATTATTACCCATAAGTATGTCGTTCCGGACCTTAAGTGTGACTAAGCTCGCAAGCTCGCCAAGTCACACTAAATTCCGGAACGACATTATCTTATTCATCAATCACTATTACCTAGAATTCAAACTATCAAATAAAATTCTATGGGAACTTATGGACATTAAAATTCCAAAACCAGCTAAAAAAGTAACCATGGCTGTACCTCCATAACTAACCAAAGGCAGTGGAATTCCAACTACCGGTATGATTCCCATCACCATACCAATATTAACAAACCCTGAAAAAAAGAAACTCATAGATACACTGGCTGCTAATAATCGGGTGTAGGTTGTTTGAGCATGAGAGGCAATATTTAGCCCTTTTAGTGAAATCAAAACAATCAAAGCTATGATAGCAAAACCACCTGCAAAGCCAAATTCTTCACCACTGACCGCGAAAATAAAATCTGTAGCGTGTTCTGGTAAAAAATTTAAATGAGATTGGCTTCCGGCCAGCCAACCTTTACCCATAAGACCACCTGATCCGATTGCAATTTTTGATTGAATGATATGATAGCCAGCACCAAGGGGGTCTTGTTCGGGATAGAGCAAAGTATAGATTCTTTGTTTTTGATAATCATGCATTTGATACCAAACAAGGGGCACAACACTGCCTAAGAGCATAATAATAAGTATGATCACTTTAAACCGGATACCTGCAAGGAATATGACTGTTATGCCGGCTAATGCTACCATAATTGCTGTTCCCAAGTCGGGTTGCTTCGCAATCAATACAGTGGGAATACATATTATCAAGGCTGCTATAGCAATGGATTTTAAATGGGTGGGTTGGGCCTGGCGGTCAAAATACCAAGCGGTCATCATGGGCACAGCCAATTTCATAATTTCTGAGGGTTGAAAGCGAAATAAACCAAACTCTAGCCACCGTTGAGCGCCTTTACCAATCTTGCCCATCACCATCACAGCAATGAGTAGGGTGAAACCAATACTGTATATCCACGGCGTCCACAATTTGTATTTATGAGGTGGGATGAAGGCAAAAACTAGCATCACTAAAGTGGCCATAGCCAAACGAAGTGATTGCCTAAAAATCATACTCACATTTTCATTAGATGCGCTGTATAAAATTAAAAGTCCGATGATGACCAAAGCGAATAATAAGCCAAGTAAGGGGAAGTCAAAATGCAAAGCTTTGGATGTGAATCGATATACTGGTTTGACACGGTGTTGGTTCATGTTTTCACTTTTATAGGATGTAATTGGTAGTAAGTATCGAGAACTTTACGTGCAACAATGGAAGCCAGTGCATCATTTTCAACAATCACAGCCATTGCAATTTTTGGATTATCTAAGGGGGTGAAGGCTATAAATAAGGTATTATCTCTAAAAGCCTCTGGTATATCTTCATATTTTGTCTTTTCAAACCGTTTGCCGCTCATCACTTGGGCCGTGCCTGTCTTACCTGCTACAGGGTATGGGGGATTGCGTCCGAATCGATAACCAGTCCCTTCGTTGCTGATTAACACATTGTGCATTGCATCTGCCACAATATTCCAATTCGCCTCATCTCTTAGGTGAATAGGATATTCTTCCAGGGGTTGAAATTTTGAAACCTTGCCGCTGTCACTGTTGACCATTTTGGTTAATAAATGAGGTTGAAATCGTTGTCCATGTTGGCTCATAGCTGCAACAGCATTGGCCATCTGTAAGGGGGTGACCAACATAAAACCTTGTCCTATTGCAGAGATCACAGTGTCCCCTGGATACCAGGAAACCCCTTTGGTCTGTTTTTTCCATAGTGAGCTTGGGATAATTCCAGAAGCTTCTTCACTGAGATCGATATGTGATAATTGACCTAGGCCAAATTTAACCAACATGTCTTCTATGGTTGATATGCCCATTTTGTGGCCCAATTGATAGAAGTAAGTATCGCAGGAAACAGTAATGGCGCGTTTAAAACTCACCATACCATGTCCCGTTTTTTTCATGTCTTTATAGATATGACTTGAATTGGGTAATTTAAACTTACCAGAATCATAAATAGCAGAGGTTGTTGTAACAAACCCTTTGTCTAAGCCTGCCAAACCAATGAAGGGCTTGATGGTCGAAGCGGGTGGATAAACACCACGAACGGCTCTATTAAATAAGGGTCTTTGCTGGGCATTGGTTAATATTTTATAATCTTTGGTGGTTACACCCCCTACAAAAATATTAGGGTCAAAACTAGGGGAGCTGACCATTGCTAGAACTTCTCCATTTCGAGAATCAATAACTACCACAGCCCCGCGTTTATTTTTCAATGCATTGTATGCAGCTTCTTGCAAGCGAATATCCAAGCTTAAATATAACTTTGACCCCGAATGTGGATTGATTTTGTTGATAGTTCTTAAGGTACGACCACTGACATCAGTTTCCACCAATTGATAGCCAATTTTGCCATGAAGACTGTCTTCATAATATTTTTCAACGCCGGCTTTACCAATGAAGTTTGTACCCTGGTAATTGATTGAGTTGACTGTTTTTAATTCTTGGAGATTGATTCGTCCAACATAGCCTAGGGCATGTGCTGTTAATTCTCCCAGAGGATAATGTCGCATCAAGCGCGCTTTGATGCTTACCCCTGGAAATTGGTGTTGATTGCTTGAAAAAATTGCAACTTCTTCTTGAGATAACTTTAATTTAATAGGAATGGGTATAAATGCGCGACTTTGCGTTTTAAGGCGCTTAAAGTGATCTATATCTTCATCAGTAATCGAGGGCATCAAGGTTTGCAGGGCCAGCAATGATTTGTTTAAATTTGTTACATGTTCGGGTATTATTTCTAGTACGAATACAGGAATATTTTCTGCTAATAATACGCCATTTCTATCTAAAATGATGCCTCTGGGTGGTGGGATTGGAATGATGCTCATTTGATTTTTCAAAGAAAGCGTTTTGTATCGTTTATATTCAGAGATTTGTAAATAAGCCAATCTCAAAATTAAAATCAAAGCCAAAATAACGATGATAGCCATCAATAAATTGAGTCGAAAGCGTTGCTGGGCTTTTACATGATAATTATGAAAGGGCTTGTTCAGGCTCATAATAGGTCATTTAGAGGTCGTAGCCTCTTCCCATAACCCTTCTATATTATAAAATTGACGACTTTCAGGTTGCATGACGTGCAAAATGATATCGCCAAAATCAATTAAAACCCAATCACCGCTTTCAAATCCGGTAGAGTGTATTGCAGGAAAACCAGCATGCTTCATGTCTTCTATCAGCGTCTGTGCTATTGCTTTTACATGACGAGAAGAACGACCAGACACGATGACCATATGATCAGTGATGGTGGTATGTTTATGAACATCTATAACTTTAATGTCTAAGGCTTGAATGTCATCGAGGTATTTTAGTAAATTAGTTAACATTAGGATGTATGTACCATTAAGTGATATCTTTATAAAAGGCGTTGAATGATACCAGCTTTGAACTTATATTTAAACTTTTAATTGCAATATAACCATATGTCGACCTTTGGGCAAGGCGCCTAATAATAATTAATTTTTGGCTGGAGCATAGGTTACAAGATATTTAATAAGCGCAAAAATCACAAGACAAGCCATACCTGCTATAACCAAAATTTCTAATTGCAGGGTAAATGCTTTTGCATACAGTGATTTTAAAACTAAAATATGTCTTTCACCTTTGGGAATGGCTGTTAAGGTACTCAGCTTTCCTGATAAAAATCCACCCAAACCCAGTGAAACTAGAAATATACCCATCATTGTGCTGACCTTTTGTTTGCATGCAAGCACTGTAATAGCAGCTAATCCAACAGGTGATAGCAACAACTCACCCCAAGAAAGAATCAAATAGGCTGGAATAATTAAAAGTGGACTTAATAAAGTAGGGGTATCCAAAGCATACCAGTTGGCAAACACAAGGGTAAAATAAGATGCTGTCATCAACAACATAGCCAACAGGAACTTTTTCCCCGTGTCCAAACCTTGATCAATAAAAATGTTTTTAGTCCGTTTCTTTGCTATAAAATAACCAATAATCAACATGCCAATGCTTTGAATGGTGACATAATAAGGAGGAGGAAATTGGATCCCACAAAAGGTGGGCTGAACTGCTCTTGAAATAAATAAGGTCCACGACATAAACACTTGGAAATAAAATGCCCAGAATATAACTGAAATAATACATAAAAGACCAATAATCAAAGTTTGACGCGCTTGTTGTGCGGTTTCAATGGTTACAGAATATATAAGATAAATAGCTGAAAATAAGACCACCAAGGCAAACATCAAATTTGCCAAACCAGCATATTTAAGAATAAAAAAAGACAAAGACCACAGTAATACCAACAAAATAATGGATAAAAGAGTTTTCCAAAAGTCATACACGTATAGGTTATAATCCTTTAAATTATATTTATAGATTCCATAACCAAACACTAAAAGAGCCATTATCATACCAAATGCCGCACTGATAAAAGAGGCAGGCCAGCCTAAATGAACACTTAACTCAGTAGGGATGGTAGTACCTAAGATGATACCCGTAGTAATTCCCATATAAAAAATAGTAAAGCCACTTTCGCGTTTTACTGAACCCGCTAAATATTCATTGCCAAGAAGAGAGGAAATATTAGGCTTTAGTAGGCCGGTACCAACGGCTATACCTGCTAAGGCATAAATCATAGCATGGCTGCTGTCAAACATTGACAACAAGCAATAACTGACAAATAAAAGCATAGCACCGAGTAAGATAGCGCGTTTTTGTCCGATTAATTTATCAGCTACCCACCCCCCTACCAAAGGTGAAAGGTAAGTCAGGGCTGTAAAAGAACCAACCAATGTATAAATTTTCTTGTCTGGCCAATGGTAGTGCATGGCTAAATAAAGTGCCAATAAAGATTGCACTGCATAAAATCCATACCTTTCCCACATTTCAGTAGTGAAAAATATAGGTAATGATTTTGGCTGATTTTCCAAATGATCTGACATGAATGGTTGCTTATAGTTGGCTTGAAACTATCAATATATATATTTGTATAGGACGTGTTTTAAATATACTAAAGTTTCTTATTGTGGCAATTTAGCACAACTATACCATAGACTAAACTCAGGCTCAATTGGATCAGGATAAACCCGTCAAAACGTAAACATTAAAATCAAAACGTCTAGGTTCGCACTTTTTGAGAGAATTCAAGCAATGATCTTTGATACAAGATCGTATGGATACCCTGCATAAAGCACAGTATGTAGGCAAATGTGAGGAATTTTATGTTAAAAACAGATGCTTTTTTTACCCTGCAATTGAAATGAGGGAATGGCAACTACCTTGCCTTAGATAGATAGGAAGGAGAGAATAATATATGCAGTTTCATAGAATAAATTTTTATTAATTTCAAGATATTTTATACCCCAAAGTGATATCATCCCCGCAAGTTTTTCTCATTATATAAAGTGTTACATGAAAGTTGAAATTTATACAGATGGTGCCTGCAAAGGCAATCCAGGTCCGGGTGGCTGGGGTGTGATGTTGCGTTACAATGATAGGGAAAAAACCCTATATGGTGGTGAATTACAGACCACCAATAATCGAATGGAGTTGATGGCGGCAATCAAAGGGCTGGAGTCATTGAAGTGCCCCTGCGAGGTTGATTTATATACCGATTCCCAATACTTGCGACAAGGGATGATGACTTGGATGCAGGGTTGGAAAAAAAATGGGTGGCGTAATTCCAAAAAAGAATCGGTTAAAAATGATGATCTTTGGAAAATATTAGATTCTTTGGCCTCTATTCATACCATTCATTGGCATTGGGTAAAGGGTCACTCGGGCCATATTGAGAATGACCGGGCGGATGCCTTGGCCAATCAAGGTATAGCAGAATTAATCTAAATACAAGGATGGTTATGAGACAAATCATACTCGATACAGAAACCACAGGTATCAGCCCAGAGCAAGGTCATAGGATCATTGAAATTGGATGTATGGAATTAGTCAATAGAAAACTTACCTCTGCCCATTTTCATACTTATATTAATCCAGAGCGAGAAGTAGATGAAGGTGCATTCAGAGTTCATGGGATCAGTAGTGAATTTTTAAAGGACAAACCCTGCTTCCAAGACATCTTGACTGATTTTTTAGGTTTTGTGGACGATTCAGAATTGATCATCCACAATGCACCATTTGATGTAGGCTTTTTAAATCATGAATTAAAGCGGGCACAATGGATAAAAAAGCTAGAAGAACACTGCAGAATTTTTGATACATTGACATTTGCTCGTGACAAACATCCGGGTCAGCGTAATAATCTAGATGCCCTTTGTAAACGTTATAATGTAGACAATGCCAATCGCCAATTACATGGCGCTTTGTTAGATGCTGAGCTTCTAGCTTATGTGTATTTAGCCATGACTGGTGGACAAACGAGCTTATTCACTGATGAGCAATCTTCTTCGAATCAATTGCAAGTGGCCATGAAGGAATCATCCTCTCTTAGTTTAACCAATCCGGTTTTATTAAAGGCAACAGAGGAAGAATTAATACAACATCAACTGTTTATAGATCTTTTAAAAAGGAATTCTAAGGAAAGTTTTTTTGACACTCAGGAATGTTAAAGGTCTGCCTAGGGCCTAAGGATATCTAAAATAGTTGATATTGTATCTATTTCGCATGTAATTATAATCATAATCTCGGTGAATGTAACAAAATAATACATTGCAGAGGTATTGATTTTTTTTTAACTTGACATTTGGTTGCGCTGCAGAGAGCTCATTCATACTCAAAATCAGTGCCAAACAGACCAAGCTTATCTTTTTACAAACAAAATTCATAACTCAACCTAATAATTAATATTTATCGTTTAATTATAGAACATTTTTGGATTATTGCTGCATGGAAAAAGTTTCATCTTTAAAAGAATACTGGTAATCTTAACCATTTTTTAGCAAAGGAGGACTAATGAAAGAACAGTCGAATTTGAAGGGTAGGGAAGTCTATGTAGTCGATGGCGCCCGCACCCCCTTTCTCAAGGCTAGGGGTCTTGGACCTTTTTTAGGTTCAGATCTAGCGGTTGCCTGCGGTAAATCCTTATTGATACGTCAGCCCTTTTTACCCTCACAACTTGATGAAGTCATTCTAGGTAGTGCTATGCCTGGCCCTGATGAGGCTAACATTGCTCGGGTTGTAGCCTTGCGATTAGGCTGTGGACACAAAATGCCTGCTTTCACAGTGATGCGAAACTGCGCATCTGGACTACAAGCTTTAGACAATGCTGCCATGCAGATAGCAAGTGGTCGCAGCGAACTGGTTCTTGCCGGGGGCACTGAATCAATGAGTCATGCACCCTTGTTATTAAACCAACAGATGTCGGAGTGGCTTGCCATTTGGTTTTCTGCAAAACGTTTCAGTCAAAAAGCCAAATTGATGACTCAATTAAAACCTTCTTATTTTGCACCCGTGATTGCTTTATTACGAGGACTCACTGATCCCATCATCGGACTAAATATGGGCCAAACAGCTGAAGAATTGGCTTTTCGGTTCAATATCAGCCGAAAATCTATGGATGAATATGCAAATCAAAGTCATTTACGATTAGCAAAAGCCTATCAAGCAGAGTGTATGACAGAGGTGTGCCCCATCATTGATAACAAGGGACGACTTTATTTGCAAGACGATGGCATGCGTAGTGATTCTACTCTAGAAAAATTAGGCACCATAAAACCATTTTTTGATAAAAAATATGGCATGGTCACAGCCGCCAACAGCTCCCAAGTGACAGATGGGGCCTGTTTATTACTTTTAGCAAGTGCACAAGCCGTAAAAAAATACAATTTATCCATTCTTGGACGCATTGTTGATTCCCAATGGGCGGCACTTGATCCAGCACATATGGGCATGGGCCCCGTGCATGCAGCCACGCCTATCTTACAAAGACAGGGTCTAAGTCTTGACGACATAGACTGTTGGGAAATAAATGAAGCCTTCGCCGCACAAATATTAGCCTGTATCGCTGCCTGGAAAGATGAGGAATATTGCATCAAACACTTGGGATTAGAGGGTGCTATGGGTGACTTGTCATTAGACAAGTTAAACCGTGAAGGTGGTGCTATTGCTGTAGGACACCCCATAGGTGCAAGCGGCGCACGCATTGTATTGCATGTATTAAAATCACTTCAACAAAAAAATGAGTCAAAAGGCATGGCCGCAGTGTGTATTGGGGGCGGGCAGGGTGGAGCAATGTATTTAGAACGCGCGACAGAGGCGAATGCACATGAGTAATTACAAACATTGGAGTTTACAAAAAGACCAAGATAATATTCTTTGGTTGGGACTTGATAGACAGGGTATGCCCATCAATAGTATCAATGAAGAGGTTTTGGATGAATTAAACAGTCTGCTTCAAGAAGTTGCTTTGGATACTACCGCAATTGGCTTAGTGATTCATTCTAAAAAAGACAAAGGTTTTATAGCCGGTGCGGATGTTCATGTTATTTCTCAATTTGCCAACCCGGAAGCAGCAGTAGATTTTCTCCAAAAGGGCTTGAGTGTGTTTTCTCGGCTTGAAGGTATAAGCATACCAACAGTTGCCTTGATAGATGGTTTTTGCATGGGTGGTGGCTATGAATTAGCTCTTGCTTGTACTTACAGGATAGCCAGTGATAGGGAAGATACACGTATTGGATTGCCTGAAGTGTTACTAGGGTTTCATCCTGGTTGGGGCGGTAGTGTGCGTTTACCTCAATTGATTGGGGGTTTTAAAGCCCTATCGCAAGTCATATTAACCGGTAGGGCACAATCAGCGCGTACAGCAAAAAGTTTGGGTATGATTGATGAAGTAGTACCTGTACGCCAACTTAAACGCACAGCTGTCTATTTTATAAAAAACAAACCACCCAAACATAAAGCCAGTCTTTTAGATAGATTGAGTAACCATGCAGCTTTTAGAAAGCCAATTGCTTTGCTGATGCGTCACAACGTGTCCAAGCATGTGCGTAAAGAGCATTACCCAGCACCCTATGCCATCATTGATTTGTGGGAGAAAGAAGGGGGGGTTGGTGACAGGGCTTATTTAAAAGAAACTGATTCTGTAGAACAATTGGTTTCCCAGGGTGAAACCTCAAAAAATCTCATTCGAGCTTTCTTCTTACGTGAGCGTTTGAAATCTTTTGCCAAAGACAGTCATTTTAAAGCAAAACATGTCCATGTCATTGGCGCCGGGGTCATGGGTGGAGATATTGCAGCTTGGTGTGCCTTACGTGGTATTCGAGTGACACTACAAGATAAATCTTACGAACAAGTGGCACCCGCCATTGGTCGCGCCTATGCTTTGTATAAGAAAAAATTAAAAAAGCCGCGTCTCATACAAGCTGCGATGGATAATCTTGTAGCTGATCCTCAAGGAATGGGAATTGGTGTGGCTGATGTTATCATTGAAGCTGCCTTTGAAAATCTTCAAGTTAAACAAGAAATTATTAGAAGAATAGAACGCGAAGCCAAAAAAAATGCCCTAATAGCCACCAATACTTCCAGTATTCCCTTAAATGAAATCAGTGAAGCCATGGATAAACCAGAGCTGCTTGTTGGAATTCATTTTTTTAATCCTGTTGCAAAAATGGATCTGGTTGAAGTTGTCAGTAGCTCAAAAACCACCCAACAAATTGTACAAGATTCCTGTGCCTTTGTTAATCAGCTTGGTAAATTGCCCTTGCCCGTACAATCTAGTCCTGGATTCTTGGTCAACCGGATACTTATGCCATATCTCATGGAATGCGTGCAACTTTTAGATGAAGGGTATTCTGGAGAAGATATTGATGAAGCAGCTTTAAGATTTGGCATGTTTATGGGCCCAGTCGAATTGGCGGATACAGTGGGTATGGATGTTTGTCTGGCAGTAGCTGAAAATTTGACCAGTCACTTTGGTGGAACAGTGCCTCAAAAATTACGTGATATGGTTAAAAATGGCGAATTAGGAAGAAAAACGAGCAAAGGTTTCTATACCTATAAAAACGGTAAACCTATTAAAAAGCGACCAAGTGTTAAAATTGACAACAGCATAGCGGACAGATTGATTTTACGCATGGTAAATGAGTCAGCAGCTTGTTTGCGAGAAAAGGTAGTAGCAGATGCGGATTTGTTAGACGCTGGAATGATCTTTGCTACAGGTTTTGCGCCTTTTCGTGGCGGTCCTATGAAATATGCACAAAATTTTGGTCATGATAAATTGGACACTTTGTTTAAAACATTTGAGTCAAAATATGGGAAACGGTTCAAAGTTGATGAAAGCTTAGAGTCTTGATTTAAGTCTGGCAGCATAAGCTGCCATGCCATGTCTTGCACTGAGCGTATGTTTAAATATTATTATAAATGATTTTATTTTATAGAGTGTGATTATGTCCGCATTTAATACCATGTTAAACCAACAGGAAATACAATGGATATTAGAAGCTAGATTCACCAGATTTACCGATAACAGGGAAGTTCAAATTTACCCTATGGGCGCAGAGCGCTATCTCTTTTCAAAATTGCTTAATGATGATACTGATATACACAAGGCCATCCAAGGTAAACACCTGTTGGTAATCCCAGGTTTTGGTAACAGTGGTTTTTTATTTGCAAAAGCTGGGGCTAAATCGGTTAGGATTGTTGATAAGGATCCAGTGACAATCGCTTGGGTAAAAGCGTTTAAAAAATATTATCACTATAGAGAAAGGGATGAAACATATCCTTCCATTGGCCAATTATTGACTGCATTAACAGCTTGGAACCTTCCTTTTATGATCTTACCTTCAGGTAACTGGTTGAACAAACTCTTTTGGCTTTGTTATCCTAATGCGCTCCGACAAGTGTATATTCATTATATGTTAAAACTGGCGCAGCAGGCAGTGAAAGCCAATCATCAAGGTTTGGAATTAGAGCATGATATACAATTTTACGCCGGTACTGTTGATGAAATCAAATCTCATAATCTAACCTTTGACATGGCTTATGTGCCTTATCTTTTAGGGGTAAAAAACGGCATAGAGTCAGAACCAGAAATAGCCTATTTTATGGAAGCCATGTATTCAATTGTTCCAAAAGGAACCATTCTGGTGACCCCCTCTAGAAATACCAAAGAATTTAATTTAATAGGTACTCGTTATTTTGAAACCACAGGATTTGAATGTATTCAAGACTTGCCAAAGCTAAAGCCACATTTCATAAAAGAAGATAAACAGTGGTACCGAACCCAAGGAATGGCCTGGTTTAGCTCCAAAGAACTTAGTAAAGGTTAGAATATAACTAGATTGGTTTCGTATATGAATATTCACCTGTTGTCAGGGCCACTGCCATTAAGTTAAGGATGTTATGATTAAATTTACCCCAATCCGTTCGGGCTAAGGAGGCGTTTTCGCCGTCTCGAAGCCTATGCACCAAGGCTCAGACGAGGCTACCGCCTCTCCTCATCCCGAACGGATTAGGGGGGAGTCCTTAGCTTATTGGCAGGGATGTCAGGGGCGATTCAATTTAAATTTCTGTTTTTTATATTCTTTAAAAACCTGAAAAAATGGGTATGTTATTCGATACAGCATTGCCAAATAAGTCCATTGTAGCTTTTACTAAAGGCTTACTCTCTACATTAGACTTAAAGAAATTCAACCGGGATTCTGAGTACCACTTATCACCCAATTTTGTTGTCAATTGATATGTCCCGGCAATCCCTGCTAAGGCCCCAATTCCTGCGCCTAATATTCCTAGATAAAAAGAGAGGATGTAGGAGGCGTCGAGCAAACCCGCACCGTAATCTGGTCCCAAATAACTCCCTTGAATCATAGCACCTATTATGTAAGGGTCTAATTAACCACCTCCTTGGCAGGGAAAAACAGCTTAGGTATATTACGCATATCTTCTAACTCAACTGGACTTACATTAAATGGCAGAAGCATCTCAAGTTGTTCTATGGTATGGGCATTATGAATA
>JACCWN010000119.1 GCA_013697625.1 Legionella sp. | reverse complement strand
ACAAATTCTTTTATAGGTTTACTCAAGGTGAGCAGGATAATCTCATGCAAAATTTTGAAAATTTACTACAGCAGCAAGGGTTTTGGACTGATTTTTTTTGTGATCAAAAATGAGGGGATTGATGAGTTAATTAACACAACAGGAGTGTCTTGCATAGCAGCTTCCATTCGACTTTTAATTTGTCTTGGGAAATTATTTGTTTTTATACTCAATTGGTTATCCTAAATTTCGTCTAAAATGGATTTTGTCTTCGTCCAATATGGATTATAAGTACGTCTAATATGGAATATAACCTCGTCCAAAATGGATTGCAAATGAAATTTTATCAACAGGATGGCGCCAAGCAAGTATTAAAGCCAATCTCGCCAGATAAGGTGTTGATTACTACATCCACACCTTTGTTTTATAAGAATGCGAGTATAGTTACTAATAATTGAGTTGTCTTTAATATTAAAGGCAATGACTATCGCTTAATTGTAGCCATAAATTATCGGTTTTATCTGGTTTATATTCGGTTCATTGGAACCCATAAGGAATATGATAAAATTGATGTAACAACCATTTAGAGGATAAAGGCATGAATATTAAACCAATTAAAACAGAATTAGATTATCGAAGAGCATTGGATAATATTTCGACATTATTTGATGCTGAACCAAATACCCCAAATGGTGATAAATTAGACATTTTAACCACACTGATTCAAGTATATGAAGAAGAACACTATCCAATTGATTTTCCCGATGCAGTAGATGCACTTAACTATTGGATGGAAAGTCGTGGCATAGAGCGAAAGGATTTACAAGAATTTATTAGTACCCGTGCTAGAATTTCTGAAATTTTAAATAGAAAACGTGAGCTGACATTAGCAATGATTAGAAAATTAAATGAGGGTCTCAAGATCCCTGCAGATGGACGGAGGGATCATTAAATGTGTATTTATTCATTAGGGATTAAACAAGCTGGATTGAATAGAAGATGATAAGAGTGGCAAGAAAAAAGCAATAGTTCATTAATTATGGATCTCGTCAGCTTATTTAGGCCCCAATTCTAATAATTGATACTAGAGAAAAGTGCAAAACATATGGATTAAATTACCTATACCCCAATCGCCGTGACAGGACATAGCTAAGCTGTTGACTTCAATCAAATAAAGTGAAAAAATCGGCGCTCTTAGAAAGGATGTATCATTTGAATTTTAGGGAATCTAATGCCAAAGCCGATTTTAATCAGTTTTTTTGCCAACAAAGGTGGCGTGGGTAAAACCACCACACTTCATGAATTTGCCTGTGTCCTATCTAAAGGGCTGGGTTATCGCGTCTTGGTGGTTGATGCGGATGCACAATGCGATCTGACGCGTTCTCTTCGCAGAAAAGAACTGATAGCCATTGGCAAGCAGCATGAGCGATGGAAAGCCAATAAAAGTGATGATGAAGCCGTTGAATTAGGCATAGAGATGTTTGAAAATGGCCATCAGCCGGATGGTTCTATAAAAGCGCCCTCAGAATGCCACACTCTGGGTCAGGGTTTGTTGCCCCTGGTAAGTGGCGATGCCACTATGGAAAACCAGGTTGCTAATACGACGCTTTATCAGGCAAAAGAGTTTGGGGAATTGTATCTTTTATCTGGCGATGACAACACCTTACATAAGGTTGAAGACCAAATTAATCAAGCTGTCTTATCCACTAAAGATCATCTGCCGATTTATCGTAAAATTCCGGCGCTTTCACAAGCCTTTATTCGGAAATTAGCCGCATCCAAAGACATGGATTTTGTACTTATAGATTTAAATCCAGGGCATAGTGCATTAAATCAAATCTTATTGATGGGAAGCGATTATTACATAATACCCATTCTTCCCGAATACCGTTCCCGCCGTGCGGTGTTAACTTTTTCTAATATGTATTCTCGCTGGGATGGAAATTTACAAAAATTTCGTACCAGTGAATTTGGAATGCCTGAGGCTCCAAATTTTCTGGGTTACGTTTGTCAGCGTGTAAAAATAACAAAATATGAAACTGCGAAAGAGGCAGAGAGGTTGCCAAAGGTTTATAAAGGTGAGATTGCCGCGACCAGGAACGCTTTTAAAGATATTCTAATGAAGAACGCACGGACTAGAGAGGGGTTTACCTTACCGCCTGCGCCTCATATTCCAGAGGGTAATTCCTTTGCAGTGGCAGCCGTGGCGACTGGACAGCCTTTTTCTTATATCAATGCGCATGACCTAGAAGGCAAGCCATTCCATAGCGATGTTATAGACGATAAGTCCTTTGATTATAGAAGCAGATATTTATATTACATAAAAATGATATTAAGAAATATGAAGGATGAAGATCTGCGAGAAATAAATTATGAATCACGTTTTCCTCGTGAATTTCGAAGTGCAGAAGTATCATTAATAGAGGAATCAAAAAAGCGGAAAGCCCACCCTAATCCGCCATCATTAACCTCTTTAAAAGCGCGAGATCCTTCGGACAATGCTTCATCGTATTTCCAAAGAATAAGAAACGAAGGTGGCGGAGATTGTGCATTTATTTCTCTTGGTATTACAAGGGATGATTTGGTGGACCGCTTGTTGGCAATATCATCAGATGCTGATGCACGTCGATCATTAAGTGAAGAAATTTATGAGTCCATTATTTCCCGTGATATGCCGTCTAAGAAATTCGATGGATTAGACACTCTGTTGGACACATTACAACTTAGGGAAGCTGCAGTTGATACCTTGAGAAGACAGTTTCGTGAACGATATCCTGGGGCGCCAAAAGAGGGTGACAATACCGCCGGTACCGTACTCCACGACTGGCTGCTTGAAAATGATCGCCCCGAGGACGCATCTCGATTATCCAGTCTTGCTGAAATTGCGACAGCTGCCCAAACCGATGTCTTAAGCTTGTTAGGAACAGAACAGATTTACAAACAATATGTTGAATTATTAAGAAAAAAGGGCACTTGGATGGGCTATGCCAGCGCTTGCCTTTATGCAAAAGTCAAAGGAGATATGGAGGTTAGAGTTTGGGAGATGGTTTCTCCAACAGAGTTAAGATTAAAAAAACATCAAATATCGCTGGACCCCCAAGCCGAACTGATCAATATCCTTTATGAAAGAGGCTGTCATTTTTTAAGACTTAGACTGGTTCCGGCGCCAGATCCAAATATTGTGCCCATACCTGAAGAAAAGACAGAATACTCAATGTCGAAGAAAGTCCGTACTGACGAGTCAATTTCGCCTACCCAGCCCATTGCAAAAAGAACACGAGCAGGGATTTCAAAAATGAAAGAACCTTTACAACAGAGTGCAAATGGTGCAACTTTATTTGGTTCAAGCGCCATTCAAGCTAGGCGGGTCGAGGTAGAAAAGAAACTAGATGGCTCAGTTGTAAGTATAGGTTTTGAGCATTGATAATGATCAAAAAGTCATGTTTTAGATCTAGTCTGCGTTAACCCAATGATGTATTGAATGTCAACTTAAATATCGAGTACCTGCTCCCTTTCATTTAGGAGCAGTCTATTTTTAATCACAAAAATTAATATGGGTAGGACTTTTAGGAATAGTAGAAAAGGATTAGAAACTACACCGGAAGGCGGTCCTCTTATTAAATTGTAGACTAATTTTGAGTAAAAATTTAACAGCCGCTGGATCAATAGATTCAATTGAAAACTCATCAATCAAACCCGCCTAAAAGGTTGACACATCACTGTCCATTTGTCGCTATATGAGTTTCTTTTTTAATATTTCATCATCGCTTGGTCTTCTCCTAATAGCTTTCTTAATGAAGTAAGCAATTCATGGCTTGGGTTCACCTGCCATTGATGTGAGGTGCTTAAACTGACCTGGGCAAATTCATTTTTATAAGCCAGTTGGACAATACTTGGACCTGTATGGGCCTTTAATAAGGATTGGATGAGAGGTAACTCGGCTTGGTTGTTATGTCTTAATTTTATGATGTGGTCAAGCAAATTGATACACCCCAGTTAAGCGACTTTTTTTAATTACATTATTTGCTCATTTTCAAACTGATTTGGACTTTTATATCCAATGAATGAATGTAAGCGATTACTGTTATA
>JACCWN010000071.1 GCA_013697625.1 Legionella sp. | reverse complement strand
GCTTCTGCAATACCTTTTTTAATTTCAATAAGCTGCCATTCTTGAACCTTAAGGTATACATTTATTGCTTCTGAAGCTAAGAAAGATTTGCTGCGATGAGTAATTTCAGCCAACTTATCTAAACGAACTTTCATTTCTGGTTCTAGCCGAATAGTCATCGTCATCGAGGTCATCGGGTGTCTCCTAATGTGTTTGCATGTACACATTATAGCACATTTAAATACGAAATGAAATGAAGTCAGGGGTATATACAAGGTGTATCAACACGTAAGGTAAGTGCGATATTAGAAAGAGATGTGTGGCTTTGAAGTAACCAGTATGGATGTTTCAGTAGAATAAAAGTAAGCTTGCCAATGGCGGTGGGTACGGCAGTTTTTTGCCCAATGCCATGGTAACTTAGCGTTTTTATGTTTATCAGCATGCTCTTCATTTTGGTGGATTGCTTATTGATTAATTAATGAACGGTTAGGATGGGTAGTTGATTAATATGTTGGTTTTGTTTAAATATTAATCATTAGATCTGAAGTAAAACTGAAATTACAGAAAAAAAGTTGCTTTATTAAAAAAGAGCAAATTTACATGAGCTTATATGCTCAGTTAAGGCTCAAACTTTTAATTTCAGTCCAGGCTTCTTTGAAAACCCAAGTCCATTGATTATCACTGCAATTTATTTTTGAGTTACCTGTATTATTTTTTTTCGCAAATAATACCACTCATGAGCCATGAGGCTCATGAGTGACCCACGCTAAGCTACATAGTAGATCTAAATAGCTAAAATATATCATTTTTTTGGCAAAGGCCAAGGGCAGTTAACTTTTTTCATACATGGGCTCATACAAGAAAATAAAAAACGCGGTTGGCATTGGTTATTACATACCTCCAAAGAGCCTTGACAAGTCGCCATTACATTTGTAACCAACAAAGCGCTGAACATTAACCCTAAAAACGCGTTAATTATAAAAGTATAATTTTTCATTGCCTATCTCCAATAGCCCACTTGTAAGGCATCTTAAGCCAGGTGCATCGTGCAGAGCAATAAAGTGGTAGGTTAATTTATAACTCTTTTTACAAGTTCTAACACCAAGAATTTTTTTTTACATCACAAACTTAAATTGAGCGAGGACTAGCTGCTTGTGGGAAACTTGGTCTATATTTTAACCCTTGGGACTTATTACAATTATAAAGTCCTAAAAATTTAAATTTCTTTATGTACCTTTAAAAATGGTCTGAAGACATCTTTATTTATTTCTTCTATAAACATTTTTATATTATGCTGTATATCCTTGTTGGCACCATTCTTATCCATCGTGACCTTGTCAGGAATCCCACTTGAAGCAATCGCTTTCTCAAAAAATGCCTGTGCTTCTGGCTCATCACGCTTTTCTGATAACATGAAATCAAGGGTATTGCCTTCCTTGTCAACAGCGCGATACAGGTACACCCATTGCCCTTTCACTTTGATATAGGTTTCATCCATACGCCAGGAAGTAAATGCCATTGTTTATTGCCGTAAGCCAAATGTAAAGGCTTTATTGCAGGAACATGTCGCTAAATCACGAGAGCATTATTCAAAAGCAATTGATCATCTTTGTGGTGAATCAAATGAAGGACCAGAAATATCTCGTAGAAAGGCATTGGATAAATTAAACCAAGATAAAAATTTAGCGCCTAATATTCGTGAGATTAAATATACCCTTGAGCAGTTTAATTATCTGGATTCTTTGGCTGCCCATTTTACAAAAATTGCCAAACAATACCAAGATGAATACCCCAATGAATCAGGACAATTACTCCAGGCTATAGATACAGCTTATCACAAATTTTCAATTGCAAAGGTAGGCAGCTGGGATTATACAGGGCAACCGCGTCTTAATTTAATCCCCTTATAAGTGTTGTTCTTACATCATCATTAAGAGCAGCCATATGTCTTTTACGTTTAACACTGGCATCGATGGAAGTATTACGCCGAATGATATTTAGTGCAATATGCCTGAAAATGGCATAATTTTCTGGCGCAGCGTCTTTTCTAATTCTAGATTCATCTTCACGAAATGTTACATCCAGAGTCCAATGCAGACAATTTTCAACGCCCCAATGCTTACGACTAGCATTTAAGAGCGGCTGAGCTGATGCTTCACATGAACTGATGTAAAAGCGCGTATCAAACGTTTTAAAATCACGGGCTTCTCTGACTGTCTCTACCATAATAATACTAGTCAGCTTTTTCCACTTTATGCCTTCGGGCATATGCTTTTTATATTTTTTAAAATCAACGGCATAAGCCCGCCGAATTTCGACACGCCCATGTCCTGCATCGACCTCTTCATGAAAATCATGATCGACATTCTTAAAATTGCCCTCTTTCGCAATGGTTAAAAAAGACACAACTTCTTTATGAAAGTTTCCTTGGTTACCCTTCAGTGCAAGCAGGTAATCGCCTTTTTGTTTCACAATTTGCTCAGCTATATCCTTTTGGCATCCCATTGCATCGATAGTAACGATGCATCCCTTTATGGCTAGCTATTTAAAAGCTCTGGTATAGCCGTTATCTCATTACTTTTTTCGGCCGTCTTTTCTTGACCAAGCACAACGCCATTGGCAGTACTCCAAGCACTCACCATATGGATTGCTGATTTTGCGTCTTCTGTACTGAAGCTACGCCGTAATGTTTTTCCGTCAATGGCAATGACGTCACCATTCGTTGCCTGTGTCACTGCCTGAATCCAGTTTGTAAAGCAACCAGCAAATTGCTTGTTATTCAGTTTCCTCATGAGCCTAGCTATTGTGTCATCAACAGGAATACCATTCTCATAAGGTAGAAACTGTCTTAACCACTCAAGCTTAAGAACTCCAAAATCTCTAACGGATTTCCATCCTTCGCATCCAGAAATTGTCGCGCTGATAATAAGAAAAATGATTTCAATCAAAGGATAGCGTTTGGTTCTATCAACTCTAGGATCTTCTAGTAGGCTAAAATGGGATAGTAAATCCGCTTGCATGGTGTCCCCCTCGTAAAAAAGGGACATTTGATCATATCTCTATTGCTTTGTCGATCCTACGCATTAAACAAATCGTCTGAATTATGGCGTTAGCCATGATTTAGACGATCTTGCCCTGCACCAACGTAGACGTAATTTTTAATTAATGGTGCACTGAAAAATTTAAAAGGAAAGGCAACAAAACCACTGAACTCAATTGGGGAGAGGGCTAGGGCTAGGGAGAGAGAAAATCCGTTCCCTGTTTTTATACAAAAACCCCAATCAGGCACAAAACAATATTAATATTCACTGTTCTCAACTTTATCCAGATGAGGTATAAATCGCCTCAGCCTCAGCTCCAAAATATCGAATAATGCGCTTCATCAAATCATTTAAGTTCACGACGTGTATTGTGTGCATGAATAGCCAATATTTCCTTGAAGGGGTCCTGTGTACTACAATGGCATCGTTAAGCTTTACTACGATTAAAATCGAATTCTTGGTCTTCCTCATCGAAGGTTTATAAGAATATAATTAAATCTATAAGGCCATATTTTGATCTTAAAATAGTTTCAATAGGAGTAATGAAAAACCCCCTTCCATAACTCACATTGAGCTACCCCCAAAATCAAAAAAATGATAGGGGATTAATGTTACAAGGTGACATTTCTAAATTGCCCGAAAGGGAACATTTCTACTTTGCTCCGACAAAGTCTAAAGCATTGTTTGACAAAAACACCCTCCTGACCAATAATTAGTTAAATTGAATTTTATTTATACGATTCAGCGCATGAGGGGAATAATGATGTATACAAAAATAGTGGCAGAAAAGTTGGCAAGAGTTGGTGTAATTGGTTTAGCCGCTAAAGTTATCGCAAAAGGAACGAAAATAGGATGGGACTCCTCTAGCATTGTGCTCCCTCCCAATACGCTCTGCCGGGGAGTACCACGTCTTGAATTCGACACAATACTTAAAACAGGTCAAATCACTACATACCTCAAACCCAATAGTAAAGAAATAAGGGATTGCGGCTACGCAGAGCAAGCAATGGAGGGGCAGGGTGCTCTTTTATCTTTTGCAACAAGCATTCACACAGCAAACATATATGGCGCTAATCGTTCAAGATTGCCAGGAGATGGAGCAATTATTGTCGCGAATAAAGCACCCTTCCATGTACCTATTAGCGAACATGCACGACTATGCCCTGACTTATGCACCCCATATCAAAAATATCTTAATCAAATGAGCTTACAAGCCCCGTCCGGAGAAGGGGTCAGTCCGGTAGACTGCGTTCAATTAACCATTGGGTGCGATGAAGTGGCTGCTGTGGTAGGGCGCCAATCAGGAGTAGATTTCTCAGGTATGCTGGACGTTAACTCAAATGTACATACCATCTATCATGTTATTGGCTCTGGCCGTGGTGTATTTGTTGACTGCAACACATGTTTGGTTGAAGAATTCCCCAATCCTGGATACCACCCACGTGTTTTAAACTTCGAGATAACTCTAACTACGAACAAAGGCCTTCTATCGATCTTAGAAGAACGCATGAGATATGAGGGGAAGCTTCCCGCAGGGGATAGAATATTCACTCCCGACGACGCTGTCCTTATCATGAGCGACCCGGAATTGAAACAGCTACTTACTACAGCAGCAGACAGTACCGTTACCATGAGTTCCCTTCAACAAGAAATCACTGGGGCAGAGGTAGTGTCTTATCTAAAAAATCGATTTGAAAATCAGTTGGAAGAGATGCGAGAAGCAACACCAGAGTATACGAATCATCCAAAACAAAAATAATTTTTGATTGTACAAAGGACATCTTTCTTACAAAAGCGTTAAAAAGAAAGAGTTTATGGTATAATGCCTCTTCTTTGCTCATGAGGAAAAGTAAGGATTCGGTCATAATAAAATGTCGATGTTGCCCACTCTCTGGGCTACTAGGTTAAGACTCAATTGAGCAATAAGGACCCTTGGAAAGATAATCAACTTATTCTAATTAGGTATTAAGGATACAAATATGTTTTTTAAGAATTTATTTACCCACGCTGAAAAAATAAATCAATCTATAATTAAAGACGTATATACTGCACATAAACCCGGCCTTATTTCCGGCTCCATCATGGGTACAAGATGGAGATATAATAGCCTGGGGAAAACTTTGGATTACATTACTAATTCAGGTAAACTCAATACGTTAAAAAAACAAGCACAATTTAATTTAAAGCAATGGGAACGACAAAAAGAATTTGCACCACAGGTAGTTGAAGTTGTTAATAAAGACTGGGGTATTGCAGCACTTGAGACCACCCGAAAACATGGCAAGCCTTATTCCATACTCAATATGGCAAATCCGGTTTTCCCTGGTGGGGCTGTCCTTGAGGGAGGAAGTGCCCAAGAAGAAAATATGTGGCATCGAAGCACTTGCGCGCTGTCATTATTGGACAAAAATGTTTATTTAGATAAAGCCTCTCAGACCTTTCGCTACAATGAAACGACAACAAAAATGTTAGAAGCTATAACAAAAATGTCCGATGCAGAACAGGAAAAAATCAAACAACACCTCCCTGAAAAAAACCACATCGCTTATAAAGTATATTTTAGCCCAGAATTAAAGGTCTGCTTTAGGGGACCAGAAGTAATACTGAACATGGGACGCTTGGAAGACGGTACACGACTTAAGAATGAACCCGATATTGAATTTAGTTATTATTTTCTTCGTCCAGAAGAAATTTTTCCATTCTATGAGTTAAGATCGGCAGCTCCAGAACTTCACTCTAACCCCAGGGAATGGAGTAATGATGCTCTAGAGCGATATAAAGCCGATTTACAGCGACGTATTGCATCCCAATTGGATACATTAATCCTAGAAGGACAAGTTGATGTGATTTTAGGTGCCTGGGGATGCGGGGAATTTAGAAATGATCCCAAAATAGTAGCACAAATATACGGTGAGGAAATCGAAAAAAGAGCTTCTTTATTTAATCATATAGTTTTCGCAATCATTAATTCTGGTTCCTCAGCTAACTATACAATATTTGAGCAAGAACTCACCGGAAGGAAACTTGGCGAACCCTCATCAAGGTCGAATAGTTTTAGCAAAACAATTTAATTATGTTTTTATCTCATGTTTTGCACCAGGGAATAGATTATTTTCAATTAAACTGAGGTGATAAAGGTGGTTAGAGATTTTATTAATGAAAGGACAGAGGTTTATCTTAATACAGGCCTTCTTGGTGCTGCTAATTCAGAGTATGGCGAGCAAAGCATTGAAGCTTATCATGCTAAATTAAGTCAAAAGGATATTGATGGATTACTTGAAAAACTGAAATAATTTTGTATGCGTTCGCCAAATAAAACAATAGATAATGAGTTAGTATCAGAATTATAAACAGTGGCGTATTTGCTTTAATTGGCAAGATGGAAATTGTGGCAAATGTTGAAAATTGTAGATTACATGATGAAACCATTGTCACTGATAAACGCGCTAATATGGAATTAATCCCTATGGAATTAGTAGTTATGAAAAAAGGTTCACCTGAAGGATCTTATGATCCTTAGGGGCTGTTTCGTTGTAAAGGTCTTTTTTAATTCAGCGAGTATCTCTTGTTTATTCTCTTAATCTCTATTTTTTGTCCTGTGTAGAGATCGAATGCTTCTTTTCTCGACATTTTAATATTGCCTTAAGTATATCTCAGTATAATACTTAAAAAGCTCTGTTGGATCATAAAAGCTTCATTTTTTACCTTTTTTAATTAAAAGAAATGGTGCCAACGGTTTGCTAAAACTTTTTTTACTGAGGAATAACATGCCTGCTGATCAAAATATATATCCTAGGGTTTCCCCTTTAAGTTCTTCTTCTTTAGAAGCCAAAGGATTACCAGAGCCTCAAAAGGCAGAAATTAATCATAATGAATCTAAAGCTATAGAAGCATTTTGGAATTTTATTAAAGTCAGAATTCAAAAGCAAAATTTAAGTTTAGCTGCAGATGCTAAAGTCGTTGACGACGAAGAGTATATAAGCTCTCTAATAGAGGATGCAAAGCGTGAGCCAAACGAAGACCTTAAAGATGTTTTGCATGGTTTTGAACTGTTACATACCTCATTGGAAAAACAAAAAAGAAGTTTTAGCGATCTTAATCTAAATTTTATTACTTCAAGTAATGATCAAGCATTTTATAAAGCGGCCAATGGAAAGAAGGGTGTTTCCCCTGGTGTATTAATCTGTACCAACTCTTCAAGCTTACAACCTATTGAATACGGGGCCAATCAACAAACTTTTCAATCTGTTATTGAAGTAGCATTGGAAGCGCACTATCTTCTTAAAATCAAATTAACAGGTCACCTCGTAGCGGATGCTAATGGTACTTTGCAGCCAGTATTGGTGTACCATGCAAATTCTGGGGAAGATAAAACAGGCGTAAGGTTACAAGAAAGAAAAGTACTTGATGATGTTATCGAGTCCTTATTAGCCGCGGGCTATCCAACTGTCAAAGTATTAGCTCTAAGTCATCAAAATGCTTATCAACTAGGCGGCGACAACAAGGTTGAATGGAATCCTAATCTTGCGACCATGCTTGATGCCTCTAAACACAAAATTACCGACCTATCCATTCCTAATAAAATTACTTATAAGAGTCGTGGTTTTTTTGATGAGCAAGATAGATACCTTGGACCAGATGGTCCCTCTTGTCCACAAACAGATAAAGATGGCTTGCGGGTTTTGGACGCCAACATGATGATATGGACCTCCTCACGAAAAAACCTTAATGAAAATTCAAAAGATGATAAAAATCAATTAAACAGTGATCAATTAAAACAACTTAAATTACCTTCACCTAAAGACTTTGCCAATTATGTTAAAGGAGAGACGGGTTGTAGTGCTCACTCCCCTGTTATTTCAGAAGGCGGAGAGAATGGCAGCATGACTTGGATGCTTGCAGCCGACACCTCAAGAACTGGTAAAAAAGCCTTTAAACATCCCAAAGATGTTTACAAGTCTACTGGGCTGACTAAGGATGGTGAAGTTAAGGGAGAGGTTTTGCAGGCACAGAAAGCTGCAACGATGCAATTCTATATTCTTGCTGCCAATGAATTTGCAAAGGTAAATCCGAATAGTTTAGAGAAGAGCTTTCTAAAGAATGCTTTATTAAAGCTTCTAGAAATCATGTCTCCAGATGGTACTGCGGTTACAAAACTTGATAAGGATTCCTTTAACTCGTTTAAAGATGAATGCACTGTATTGAAATTCACTACGGCATTAAAGGATCTTATTAAATTGCAAATTACTACTTCTAACACACTCTTATCCGGTGCTTGGACCGTTACTCTCAATCAATGGGTTAAAGACGAATGTTATAAAACCTTCACTAACTTTCTGCTCAAAGATCTTAATGCTGAAGAAAAAATGGAGGATGAAATAGACCCTGTGTCTAGATTGAAAGCAATTACGGAAAAAACGACTGATGGTGGCTACTATGATCCACTAAAGATGCTATGGGGAGCGTTTGGTTGTGAATTATATGGGGGCTATGAATGGAATATAAAGGGTCGAAAACAGCTTTCCAATATAGATCTACGAATGTATCAACTGTATACAAAAGCTGAGATGTTAATCAAAGCCATGGTCTCATCGGCAAAACCTTTCTTAATGGCCATACCTGAGGGTGCTAATGGAGAAATATCTGAGGAAGAAAGACAGGCTAAACTAAATTTACCAGATAAAGCCCTACATGAAATGGCCAATCACATTGCTGCTCTGTTGAGAGTCTTTGAAAACTTACTCCATCAACAAGATAAAACACAAGGTAGTTCTAAAGTACCGCCGCTTTTATCTAGTCATAATATTGCAGCTTTGCCTACTGTTCCACAGGCCCTTATCCCTGTTCAAGCACCTCGTGTAAAACGACCCAAGAAGTACCAGGTACCTAAGACTGGTGAAAGCCCTTTAAGAATTATGGAAGAAAAGTCTAAAGCCAATGATGTACCTCATAAGGACAAAAAGCCAGCGGATTGGCCAATGGCAGCTGCGCATGCTCGTGCATTATTCTCATCTTTTATGATGGCAAATGAATTTGCTGGACCTAGAGCACTTAAAGATCGCAGAGTAAGTGACGAGCGGGAATGGCTTATCATGGACTTGGCAGAAGATATCATTAAATGTCATGATTTAAAGACAGCTTACGACCAACGCGATGTCAGTAAAGACGTTGATTGGGGAAAGGTCAAAATTGATTTGGATGGGCTACAAGATAAAATCTTAGCCTCTTTCAAAGTATTGAAGGAACGTACAGGCTTGGAAACATTCAAGACAACTTGTTTACTACTCCTGGGGGCTGTCTTGTTTTTGGCCTCTGCTGCATTACTAGCTTATTGCGCAGTAGGTGTAGCCCCTCTTATTATTCTTGGATTTGGCATTTATATATCTTCTTCCGTCTTGACCCCCATTTTAGCGGGAATTGGTATTCTAGGTCTGGTGTCTTCAGCGCTGCCAGTAGTAGCTGTAAAAATGGGGTTTTTTAGCAGCAAACCAACCCCTGTGATGGTTAAATTTGCAAACGAAGTTGAAGGCATTTTTAAATTTGATCTAATATCAAAACCTTATGCTTGGAATCATGCGCAGTATAAGGCTGGAGAAGAACAACGCAAGTTTGATGAAATTGAAAAAGCGACGATGCGCCAAGAGTATGCAAAAAGAAAAAAAGATTCTCAACCTGATGAAAATAATGAACAAATTCCTAAGGACGAGAACAATGTAGTACCTTAACAATTTTTTATAGTTAAGTTTGCTAAACTGTAGAAGGCTGCCACCTATTTATAATTAGTTCTTGCTAGTTTAAGGGGTTTACAGCACAGTCAGGTGAGTATTAGAAGCAGGATTTTTAAAGAGTATAGGACAATCTAATTTTGAATAACCTGTTTTTTTTGCTCTTGGGGTTCTGTGGAAGACTATGGCATTTTTTTAAGCATATTATGGGAAAAATTATTAGTAATAAGCACCCCATTTCTACGATAATTGGTAAGCTGAGGCTTTAAAATGAACGTTTTTCTTAACCGAAAGCCATTGTTGTACACAGGACCCAAAAATATGAAAAAAGGATTAGGTGTAAGTTTTTTAACAATAATTAACTGTTCCGTGCTATATCTCATATATTGGTACATGTATATAGTTTGTTCGACCAAAGTAGATAATGTTTTTAATATCCCCTATGAACCTTCAGGTATGCAGCTGTTTTACTACTTTTTATCATTTCCACTATTTCTACTCTTGGCTTTGTTAAGCACACTGCATAGTTCCTACTTCAATTTAAAGAAATCATTATCTCTAGGAATTATTATAATTTGGTTTTGTTATTTGGCATTAATTCTTTACGTGGATCTAATTATTCATTTTTCCACAGCAGGAAGCAATCTTTTATATTATGGAAGTTTAACCATTTCGTTTGGTGCAATATGCTACATTGTCTATTCAACTTATTCCCAGATTATAGAATTAATTGGCTCTTAGAGTAATATTTAAAAAAGCTAAATTAATTGACAAGCTAAATTAATTACGTTGACGATATTAAACTATTTATACATTGTCTAAAATAATATGGGAAATTTGATTACCCATCCTAATGTTAGCTATGAAAAACATGTTAATACTCGATCCTCAAGTTTTTAAATCTTTTCTTTTTGATCCAGTGCGGATAGAATTCTGAAACTTTACCTAAGGGATTCTTTTGCTATGGATCTATCACAAAAAGCACTTCAAAAAAAACGTGAAAAAAAGAAACAAACTAGAAAAACGAAGGCATTGAAGCCAGTATTGGCCGGTCCTAGTCCTATTACATTTAGTCGCTGGTCCCTTCATGAGTGTTGGGTTCCAACTGAGTTGTGGGAAATAGGTATAGGTCATGTGGTTGTTACACGCAAAAATAGTTTGGGCGATATTGCAGTGGGAATGTATCTGCTTGATGTTTTTTGCTTAGGCGTTAAAGATTGTTTTGTTCGTTTGACGGACGCAAGTGGGTATAACAAAATGTTGCAACAAGTCCGTACGCTCACGGGGGAATTAAGGCTTGTTGAACCAAGTTATGCCAGTACACTTGTCTACAAAGCAAAAGGATATGCAATGCAACTTGGCTTTAAACCCCATAATGATTTTTTAAAAGCACATGTGATGTTAAAAGACATCAGCATTGATGAAATGCTAAGGTTTAATTTCGGAAAGGATAACAGGCCTTACTATGTGCAGGGTCCTAATGAGTCTCCAGCTGATGTTAGACGCATTATGCATACACTTGAAAACAATTTAGGGCAGAAAGATTTCAACTATCTCATTGGTATTCAGTAGCTAACACTGCTTAAAATAAGATGGGCCTCTAAAATTGGCCAGATGGTTTAACTATATCACATTATTTATTAACAACATATTCGTATGCAATAACACCCACTATGAATCGCAAGTCACTTACTGTACAATATAAATACATAATCTATTGGGTCGGCTCTCAAAGATCCCCCCATATTTCATAACAAAAAAAGTGGATAAGTTATTGAAAAAAACTTAAAGGATCATTATTCTTACTTTATAAATGAGGATGACGAACCAAATGAAAGCTGAATCAGCAAACAAATTACTTAAAATTTCAGCAGTTATTAATGAAATTTATAAAGACGACCTCCATCAAAAACGACAACTTTCTCTAAGCTATGCGGCAATGGGCCTTCTAGCCAGTGAGTCACTTTTTTTACATCGAATGGCAGAAGGATTGGTTGATACCCGAGGAGGTATTAAAAAGCATGCAACGAAACAAATTGATAGGCTGTTAAGCAATAAAGGAATTTCAGTATGGGATTTATCTGAACCTTG
>JACCWN010000109.1 GCA_013697625.1 Legionella sp. | reverse complement strand
AGGCATACGACAAGGCGTCAGTCATTGGGGAGCGCAGATTTTGAGCCCCGTAGGGGGATCAAAATCAAGGGGGACCAGGACGTCCAGGGCCGCCGGAGGCATACTTGTCGCGTTGGCGAGTCGATTTAGCCATGGATGGCTAAAATCAATCACGAGGTAGCGACACTATCGCTTTCTCATTATGATAAGGTGTTCATTATTTGGTTATAACTAAAAGGGTTAATGATGTTTTGGTTCCTACGAGTGTTATCAATAATTTTTTTATGCAGTACCATGCAAAATGCAATGGCAGATATCCACTACCCAAATGCAAGTTCTAACCCTGAAAGCCAAGCCTTATATGACAAGGGCATGTTAAATTTTTATGCTTATTTATACGTTCAAGCCGAATATGATTTTCGACAGGCGCTCTTGTATGATGAAAATTGTGCGATTTGCCATTTTGGAATCGCTTTATCAAAAATGCATCAAGCACTTGAGCTCGGCTTGCCCTTTGCTGAAGTCGGTTATGCTGACATTCACAAAGCCGAGGCATTGAACAAAACTAAGGATGGATTTTATTTTGATATCATTCAAGCGGCTAAAAAAGCATTTTCTTTGGATGAAACACAATCTCCTAATCAACTGAAAAAAAACTACATTCAGGCACTCAAACAGGTCTATGAAAAATATAAAAAGGATAACACTTGGTCTGTAGAAAGTTTGGCCTTATATGTCAATGCAATCACCATATCTTCTGAAGATGCGGCAGACAATGAAAAACCAAAACACTTTTGTGCTAGAAAGTTGAATGGGTCTTTAAAAGAGGAAGCAGTTGCCCTGATGAAACCAATTCTTAGCAATCCTTCAATTCCCAAGCATCCAGGACTCATGCATATTTACATACATTTGCAGGAAAGGGATATAACTGATCCCTTAGGTATGCTTATGGCGAAGACCCTACCTGCTTATTCTCAGGGGGTTATTTCACACTATACCCATATGCCAAATCATATTTATTGGAGACGTGGGTTGTATGATAAAGCTATCAAGGCAAATTTAGATGCCATTGCCATAGATGACCAATATTTTAAAAAACAAGGCGTGGGTCTTAATTCCTATTATTATGAATACCATTATCTGCATTCCCATCATTTTCTTACCATGCTAGGCGTATTGACGAATGATTTTGATTTGTCGCTGCAATATGCCCAGGCTGTTAAAGGGTTGATGAACCCCAGTCATCTAGAAAGTTTAAAAGATTACCGTGATACTTTTTATACTTTAGAGCATTTGGTATTGCTACGGTTTAACAAATGGCAGGATGTTTTAGACTTATCTATCCCTCCACAGACGGGCGAATTAGGTCACTTATGGATTGATTTTGCAAAAGCCTTATCTTATTTACAATTAGGCGACAATGCATCCTTTCAGCCTTTATTTGAAAATATTAAAAACAAACACTTTGCAAGTGCAGATACTCGGGACGTCCAGACCTTAGCACTTACTTACTTACAAGCCTCCCAAATGAATCTTCAAAAAAAATCAGTGGCTGACATAGAATCTTTATTTTTGAAAAATGGAGTGGATGCAATTGAGAAGAAGTTGTTTGTAATGAACCCTCCCTCTTGGATTTTCCCCTATCAGCTATTTTTGTCCGATGCAGCTTTTGATAGAGGCGATTTAAAAATGGCAAAAATACATCATGATTTGTATAAAAAAATCTATCCTAATTCAACTTTAGGAAAATTCAAAGACAAATCCTAAACAACAAGGTGCGATTTTTTTTGAAATTCATAGTCCTTAATGATACCCTGAATTTTCTCGCACCTTTCCACGAAACACCCAATAAGACCAAGCTGTGTACATCAAAATGATTGGAAGTAAAAATACCGTTCCAACAATCAAAAAGGCTTGGGTATCCGCAGATGAGGCTGCTTGTCTAAAACTTAATTGATGTGGAATTATCATAGGGTACAAGCTGATGGCTATGCCCAGGTAGGAAATAAAAAATAAGCCAAAGGCTCCTACAAAAGGGGCAACTTCCGATTGATTGTGCAGTGAGCGCCATTCAAACCAGGCAATCAAAGCAGTTATGATGGGCACAGGTATGAGATAGGCAAAGACTGGCCAAGAGAACCAACGTGCAGCAATTGCACTGTCTAAAAATGGTGTCCATACAGAGACCACCAGTATGGCAATCATGACCCCTAAAAAAAAGAAACGAGCTTGCTTTCGGGCCTGTTGTTGAATACTGCCTTCGGTTTTCAAAATCAACCAGCATGCACCTAATAATCCATAACCAAAACACAATGCCAGACCGGTAAAAATAGAAAAAGGCGTGAAACAGTCAAAGGAATGGCCTACAAACTGTCGTCCTTCAACAGCAAAGCCTTGAATATATGCCCCTAAGATGATGCCTTGGGCAAAGGTTGCAATAAAAGACCCCACACTAAAGGCTCTGTCCCAGAAAGTCACATGAGCAACATCCCTATAATGAAACTCAAAAGCCACCCCTCGAAAAATCAAGGCCAATAACATCACCAACACTGGAAAATAAATCGCGGGAACTATGATTGCAAATGCCAAAGGAAAGGCTGCAAATAAGCCCATGCTTCCCAAAACAAGCCAGGTCTCATTGCCATCCCAAATCGGGGCTATAGAATCCATTATGACATTACGAGATGCTCTGTCTGGCGCCAAACCATATAACATACCTACGCCAAGATCAAAGCCATCAAGTAAAACATACATAAAAATTGCTGTACCAATAATAAGTGTCCATAAAGGAACAAAATCAAGTGTCATGATGCATAGTCTCCAAAGGGGTTGTTATAGGCGCACTGGGTTGTCCACCCTCTATGAAATCATCGGGCATATTTTGTAAGGGGCCTTTTCGTACAATCCTTGCCATTAACAAAATACCTACAGGAAATATAAACAAATAAACGCACATATAACTGATGAGAGAAATAAGTACGTCCCTGCCGGTTAATGAGGGACTGATGGAGTGGCTGGTGCGTAATAACCCATACACAGTCCAAGGCTGTCTGCCAACTTCTGTGGTTACCCACCCTGCAATGACCGTTAAAAATCCAATGGGTGCTGCATATTGGCAAGCACGTAGGTAAAAAGGGCTAAACAATTGATGCCTATACCGAAGCCATAATCCTAGCAATGTGAACAACAGCATCAGACTGCCGAACATTACCATAATCCTAAAGGCATAAAAAGGTATGGCGACAGGGGGTCGGTCATTGGCAGGTACTTGTTTAAGCCCAGGAATTTCGCCATTGATATCATGGGTAAGAATCAAGCTGCCTAACAGTGGAATGGATAGCTGCGCATGATTGGTTTCATTTTTTTCATCTATAAGGGCAAATAAATTTAAACCTGCACGTTTTTCTGGATTCCAATGACCTTCGATGGCGGCCAATTTAATTGGCTGGTATTTTAGGGTATTTAAGCCATGTAAATCTCCCAAAACAATTTGCAAAGGTACAAGGAAAGTCAAAAGCCATAATGTCATTGAAAACATGAGCTTGCTTTCATTAAGAAATCTATTTTTACGAATCAAATAAGCGCCAACGGCAAGTACAACAAAGCCTGTGGTAATGTAAAACCCAACTACAGTGTGTGCAAGACGAAAGGGAAAAGAGGGATTGAAAATGATAGCTGCCCAATCAGTTGGAAAGAAGCGGCCATCGACTATTTTGAAACCAGCTGGAGTTTGCATCCAGCTATTGGCAGATATTATCCAAAAAGTTGAAATCAGCGTACCCAGTGCCACCATCATAGCTGCAAAAAAATGCGCCCAACGGGGAACCAAATGACGGCCAAATAGAAGAACACCCAAAAAGGATGCCTCCAGAAAAAAAGCAGTCAGACCTTCATAAGCAAACAAAGGTGAAAGTACATTTGCCGTTGCATCCGCATAACGACTCCAATTTGTACCCAGTTGGAAAGGCATGACTATGCCAGATACCACGCCCATACCAAAAGATATGGCAAATATTTTTGTCCAAAAAATTGAAATTCTAAAATAAATGTCACGTTTGGAAAAAAGATGTATACCCTCAAGTACAGCAATAAAAGAGGCCAACCCTACAGTAAAAGCGGGTAATAGAATGTGAAAAGCAATGACCCAAGCAAATTGTAGTCGTGATAAAATAAGAGGATCTAGATGCATGTGATAAGCCCGAAGTTCTGAGTGTTACTAGTATATCATCTTATATTTAATTTAGGGATGAAACAAGAACCCTAGCAGGGCTACCGCGCGTGTGCTTTAAAATAGTCCATCAAGAACTTTATCTGCAAAATTGGAATCTAATGCTGCCATATAGCGTCGTCCTTTGATACTTTCTTTAGAAGTTTTGTCTTGCCGAAAAAT
>JACCWN010000107.1 GCA_013697625.1 Legionella sp. | reverse complement strand
ATTTTTCGGCAAGACAAAACTTCTAAAGAAAGTATCAAAGGACGACGCTATATGGCAGCATTAGATTCCAATTTTGCAGATAAAGTTCTTGATGGACTATTTTAAAGCACACGCGCGGTAGCCCTGGCAAATGTCTTCACTGGAGAATTTTTTATATTCACCTGAATATAAAATATCTAAAGGGTGCTTTAGAAAATTATCATTCGAGTTAACATGTTTTATCTCTAATGTTGTTATATTATCTGCAATGATTTTATAAGAATCTTTTTTGGTTAAAATAGAAGAAAAGGAATCCCGCAGTAATTTTTCAGCTTGCATATGACCTATCATATAAGATAATCTGGTTGAATTAAGGGTATCAGGATCAATATATCCAGCGATATTATAACTTGTAGATGTACCATCTTCATTTATAGCAATAACAACCTCATTTTCAACCCTCATCTCAATTATTTTATCGTTAATTATATAATAAAGATCATTGATTGAATTAATATCCATCGGATGCATACCAGCTATTATATCTGGTGTTTTTTTTATTTTTTCAATTGAAAGAGGTGCTAATAAATCACCTGGATTATCATTGAAAGCAAGCTGTATTAAATTTGATTTTTTATAATCCTCAAGAGTTGATATAATTTTATACCTGACATTTTTTATTTTTTTAGCGTTTACTCTGTACTCTTGATAGAAATTAGAGAAATTGACAACAGGTCGCAGGAGCGAGTTTATTAACTTTACAGTGTTCATTGAATCCCTTTCTTTTTGTTAACTCTATTAAATCGATGAAAGAATTAAAGAAAGATCGGAACTATATAAATTTTCATCAAAATTCACTGGTTCAGGTACCACCCCAAATAATTCAACAAATGCCTCTAAATTATTTAATTCATTACTAATCATATACCATATCCCTTACTTGTTTGTTATTTATTTGTGGTATTGGAAAAACCCCAATTATTTTTTGCAAATACAAAGCAACATTCAATGAAACATAATCTTGCCATGGTTTGCTTACTAACTGAACACCAATAGGTAATCCCTCATTCGAAATCACACAGGGCAAAACAGTTGCAGGCCAACCAGTAAGATTATGCGCTGTAATATAGCCAAAATCTCGAACATTGGCAAAGGTTTCACCATGTTTTTTAGCCGGTGTTGCAGATACGGGGGAAATAATTATATCATAATCCTTCATGAACAGATTCATTTTATAACGAAAGCGTTCCAGTTCTACAAATCTTTGGCGCAATTCAGTAACTGAAAACTGGGATTGATTTGCTAACTCAAGAAATTCATAAGTTAAAGGCGAAATTTTTTTATTTTTAAAAGTATCTATCAATTGCTTCAAACTTTGGCCAGAGTCACCACCTAGCATGATGGTTTCAAAATGCAGGCGATGAACTTCATTGAGAATTGGGGGATATATTTCTCTAACTTGATTGACCTTAGGCTTTAATAACTCAACTACTATATCAATCGCTTTGATTGTTTCTTGTGTTGGAAAAGTTCCACCAGGATTATCATAAAAATAGGCTATTTTTAATTGTTTCAAATCAACAACTTTTTTACCTGAATATTTAATTGGTACTGAATGTGGGTCAATCCCATCCGATCCACTCATTACTTCCATCATTAGAATTAAATCTTCTACGTAACGTGCCATCGGTCCGATAGCAACTAATTGTGCTGCAATTCCATAGCCATCAACAGGATAATTTCCGGTTGTTGGTATTAACCCATGTGTTGGTTTATGGGTACATATTCCACAATAGTGCGCCGGCTGTCGAAGACTACCTCCAGCGTCATTGCCAATACTAATAGGTACCCCACCAACGGCAATTATTGCGGCACTCCCACCACTACTTCCCCCCGGTGTTCTACTTAAATCATAAGGATTTTTTGTTTTTCCATAGACTAAATTATTTGATTCATAGGATAAAAGTAATTCTGAGGTATTGGTAATACCATAAATGTGGGCTCCTGCTTTTTTTAACCTTGCTACTACTGTTGCATCATATTTGGCAGAAGTGTTATATAATCCCAAGCTTCCTTTACTACAAATAAATCCTTTTATATGAAAAGCGTCTTTAATAGCCAGTGGTAATCCGAATAATTTACCAATTTTGCAATTTGCCAATAATAATTTATCAGCATTAACAGAAGCTTCTATGATTAACTCAGCATCAAATTGCTGTATTGCATTAATAAGGGGATTAACCTCTTTAATTCGCTGAACAAAAACTTTGGCAATATCTGAAACTAAAATTTCCCTGGATTTTATTTTTCTAGTTAACTCTACTGCGGATAGCTTATAAAGATCGGTCATTTAACCGCTCCATTTAAATTAGAAGCGGTAAGATTTTTATTAAAAATTTCTGGCTCAATTCCATCTACATACCTGTAAATAATAACAAAAAATTTAGCCATATACACATAAGGTATTGTTACCATTAGCTTAATAATACAGGTTGAAATAAAGATATTTATAAAATAATAAAGGCCATTTTTATAATTTAAAGAAAATTGGACTATTAATGACATAATAAAACCAGAAATTGATGAGCATACCAGACTTCTAAAAATAAAATGTCTTGATCGCATTTTTATTTTTAGTTTATTTATTAGATTAATATTTAAACATGAGGTTATTATATAGCTGAATGTACCAGATGTAGTTATTATTAATGACGGTGTGAGTATGAACTCATATAATCCCTTATTTTCAGTGTTTGATAATAATAAATAATGTATCAATGAGAAGATTATAAGAATTACATAACAAGAAAATACAACATGGTAAGCAATTTTTTTGTTGTAAACTTCAGTTAATGAATCAGACATTGGAAAAATAGCAGGGAATAGTAATGCTGCCATACTGAAATTCAATTTATAACCAAATAAAGAGATTTCCATTAGTGCCAAAGCATCAATGGTTGGAATAAATAGCAACAAAGTATATAGAGCAGCAAATGGCACAATAACTATATAGCTTGGTGAGTGATTCATATTAATCCTATTGCATGGCGGTGTCATTTAAAGTGTGTAAGTAGCGCGGGGAAAATTTCTTTACGATCTGAATAAATCAAACTACACGCCTAATCTCTCATACTCACTCCGTGGTGTCAAAATATTTTTTTATAAAAAAATA